>CATKDT010000069.1 GCA_949746675.1 uncultured Clostridia bacterium | reverse complement strand
TCCATACTTATCTGCCCCCTGTTCTGCTCTGTTAAATATTCCGTCTTGGCTAAATACCATACTTAAACTTACACCTGCTAAGATAAGTAAAACTATGATAGTAATTACAAGTGCAATTAATGTGATACCATTGTAATCCATTGCTTTTTTTTTTAAGTTCTTCATTATTTTCTCCTCATTATGTATACTTTAAATATACTTTTGTTTTATATATTTTTTATTGTAACACAAAATTTTTATTTTGTACACATTTTGTGTACTTATTTTAATTGTTTTTAAGTGTACAATTTGTATGAGGTAAATGTTATGGAAAAGTTAAAAATAAAAAACAATTCAAAATCAAAAGATACCGTAACTAGAACTATTCGTATTAGTGGTATTTCTTTTGATAAAATTGAAAAACTTGCTGAAAAAAATAGTTTGAGTTTTAATAGTGTTGTTAACCAAATTATTGAATATGGTTTAGAAAATATTGAGGAATAATTATATTTCTAGATTTAAAAAATAGTACTATTACTTTTTTGTAATTGTACTATTTCTACTATATTTCCTTCTTTTCTATATTACTTTTATTAACATTTTATATTACTTTTCATATTATATTAGTATAGAATAATTAACTAGGAGTGTATATATGTTTTTTAGTAAAGCTAAAGCTCATATAAAGGGTGGAAAAGATTTTCCAAATATAAATGGTATCGTTACTTTTAAAGAAGTTTTAAATGGAGTGTTGCTAACTGCTAGAATTAGTGGTTTGCCACAATCAACAGATAGATGCAAAGGACGTTTTTTTGGTTTTCATATACATGAAGGTACATCTTGTACTGGAAATGCAACTGATGAATTTTCAAATGCAAAATTGCATTTAAATCCTACTAACTGTCCTCATCCATTTCATATGGGAGATTTACCACCTTTGCTTGAAAATAATGGTTATGCTTATATGAGTGTTTTAATTAATAAATTTAAAATCAATGATATTATTGGAAGAGTAATTATAATTCATGATATGCCTGATGATTTTAATTCTCAGCCAAGTGGAAATTCTGGTAAAAAAATTGCTTGTGGGAAAATTGAATAAGAATAAAGATTTAATTTTCATAAAAAAATAGTACTCTTACTTTTTGTAATTGTACTATTTTATAATACTTACGCAAATTTCTCATATAAAACATATATTATAATTGCAAATTCTATTACTAAAATTAGTGGTATCCATCTTTTGAAGATCTTTGTGTCAGTTCTATAATTCATCATTTCAGCTCCAACTAGAGTCCCAATAAAACCGCCAAACATTGATATTATAATGTGAATTAAAGTTAGTACTGCATCTGGTACCTTTTCTAGTGCCTTTGTTTTTATTTTTACCCAAATAAGTGCAATACCAATTATATTAGTTGTCATTACATATCCTACTATAAAATTTATTACATTTGCATCCATTTTTTCTCCCTTTCTAAAATTGGAAAATAATTAGCCAAATAAACTAATTTGGTTACTCTGACTCATTCCTTCCAGGCATCCAGCTTCTCTAAGCATTTCTATACCACTGTTTCCAAGTTTCGCACGGATTTTTAAGTCGTCAATGCACATAAATTCTCCATCTTTCCTAGCTTCTTCAATTCCATTTGCAGCAACTCCGCCAAAGCCTGGTATACTGTTAAGTGGTGGTCGTATTCCTTCATCTTCCATTTTAAAGCGTGTTGCACCTGACTTGTAAAGATCAATTGGTAAAAAGTTTATTCCTCTGTAATACATTTCATTAACGAGCTCTAGTGTTTCATACATATCCTTGTCCTTTTGAGTAGCTGCATTTCCAAGTAATTCTATTTCTTTCATTTTGTTTTTTACTCTCTCATGTCCGTGGCACATTACTTCGCTATCAAATGCATCTGCTCTAATTGTGTAATATGCTGTATAATAGGCTTTTGGAATGTGTACCTTAAACCACGCAATTCTAAAGGCATTTGTGACATATGCTGCAGCATGGGCTTTGGGGAATAGATATTTAATCTTGTTACATGAGTCTATATACCAATCTGGAACATTGTGTTCTTGCATTATTTTTTTGTAGTCTGCCCATTTTTCTGGCTCTTTTGCAACTTTTCCCTTACGTACTAATTCCATTATCTTAAATGCTGTATTTGGTGGCAATCCTTTTTTCATTAATGTTAACATTATTTCATCACGAGTACATATTGTTTCATTTAATTTTGCAGTGCCTGAATTTATTAAGTCTTGAGCATTTCCAAGCCACACATCAGTACCATGTGATAAACCTGATATACGTATTAGTTCTTCAAATGTTGTTGGCTTTGTATCTTTTAACATTCCTCTAACAAACTTTGTTCCTGACTCTGGTATACCATATGTTCCAACTTCCGAATGTATTTGCTCTTCTGTTACGCCTAATGCTTTTGTTGATGAATATATTGACATTGTTACTTCATCATCAAGTGGTACTTTTGTTGGGTCAAATCCTGTTAAATCATAAAGCATACGTATTACAGTTGGATCATCATGTCCTAGTATATCAAGCTTTAATAAGTTTTGGTCTATTGAGTGATAGTCAAAGTGTGTTGTTACTATATCCGAATTTGCATCATCTGCAGGGTGTTGTACTGGAGTAAATTCGTATATTTCTCTTCCTTTTGGTACAACTATAATTCCTCCTGGGTGCTGTCCTGTTGTTCTTTTTATTCCTGTACAGCCTTTTGCAATTCTATTTACTTCTGCATTTGATTTTGGAACATGGTTTTCTTCATAATATTTCTTTACATATCCAAATGCTGTTTTGTCAGCAACTGTTCCAACTGTTCCTGCCTTAAATGTTGTTCCTTTTCCAAATATTACTTCTGTGTATTTGTGTGCTTTTGCTTGATAATCTCCTGAAAAGTTTAGGTCTATATCTGGTTCTTTATCTCCATTAAATCCTAGGAATGTCTCAAATGGTATGTCCATCCCATCTTTTTGCATTTTTGTTCCACATTCTGGGCAATCTTTGTCTGGTAAATCAAATCCGTTTAATACACCATAGTTTGTGAAATCTGAATATTTGCATTTAGGACATCTGTAATGTGGTGGAAGTGAGTTTACTTCTGTTATTCCTGTCATATTTGCTACAAATGATGAACCTACAGAACCTCTAGAACCTACTATATATCCATCCTCGTTTGATTTCCATACCAATTTTTGTGCAATTATGTACATAACTGAGAAACCATTTTTTATAATTGAGTCCAGTTCCTTTTTTAATCTACTTTCAACTATTTCTGGTAAATTTTCTCCATATAATTCGTGTGCCTTATTATATGCAATCTCTTCAATCGTTTTTTCACATCCAGGAATATAAGGTGGGCATTTTTCAGGTGATATTGGACTTATTTTTTCGCACATATCTGAAACCATGTTGGTGTTTTTTACTACAATTTCATATGCCTTTTCTTCTCCTAAGAAGCTAAAACTTTCTAGCATTTCATCAGTCGTTCTAAAGTATAGAGCTCCCTCAACTTCGTAGTCTCTCATCATTTTTCTGTTTGGACTTGTTTCTTTTAGTATTCGTCTGTATATCTCGTCTTGTGGATCTAAAAAGTGTACATCTCCAGTCGCACATACTGGCTTGTCTAGTTTTTCACCTAATGCAACTATTTTCCTAATAATATTTTGTAGGTCTTCCTTACTTTTTAATGTTCCATCTTTTATAAAATAGTCTTTATTTTCAACTGGTTGTACTTCTAAGTAGTCATAGAATTTTGCAATTTCTTCTATTTCGTCTTCTGATTTTCCACTTAAATATGCTTGATATAATTCTCCTTGATCACAGCCTGATCCTATTAGTAATCCTTCTGCATTTTGTTTTAGAATTGATTTTAATATTAATGGTTTTCTATAGAAATATTTAAGATTTGAATATGATATTAGTTTATATAAATTTCTAAGTCCTACATAGTCTTTTACTAATAAGTTTACGTGGAATTGGTTTGTCTTTTTCCAATTGTTTCCCTTAAACATTACATCTATATCGTTTAATGTTTCTGCACCTTTTTCTTTGATTTCGTCTAACATTACATTTAGTACTTTAACAGTTGTGTCAACATCGGCTAAAGCTCTATGTGCAACATCAACTTCAATTTTTAGGTTTGCTGCTATTGTTCCTAATTTGTAATTTTTATAATTAGGATATAACTGTTTTGACAGTCTAAGTGTGTCTAAATATGTATTGTTAAATTTATAACCTAATTGTTCACAATTATATTTTATCCAGCCTATATCGAAATTTGTGTTATGGGTTACAACTATGCTATTTCCTATAAATTCTAATGCTTTTGGAAGCATTTTGTCTATTGTTGGCTTTCCTTTTACCATGTCATCTGTTATATGTGTTACTTCTACAACTTGTTCTGGTATTGGTTTCTCTGGGTCTACTAATTCATCAAATTCTTCTATAACTTCCCCATTTTTTACTTTCATAATTCCTATTTCAGTAATTTTTTCTGTTCTATATGAAAAACCTGTTGTTTCTAAATCGAGTACACAAAATGTGCAGTCTTCTATTTTTTGTCCTCTTGAGCCAAATACTGAATTTTCTTGATCCAATGCTAAATATCCTTCTACTCCATATAGTATTTTAAAATCACTGTCATATCCTATCTTTTGCATTAAATGGTGTGCGTCTGGGAAGGCTTGACAACCTGCATGGTCAGTAATTGCAATTGATTTCATTCCCCATTTTCTTGCTCTATTTATTAAATCAGTTGCTGATGCAATTCCATCCATTTGACTCATTTGAGTATGCATATGTAATTCAACTCTTTTTTCAGTGGCAGTATCCATTCTTTCGCTTTTGTTTGCGAGTTCTACTGTATTTATGCTATCTGCCATTATGGTAATTTCTCTTTCAAAATTATCGTATCCTGATTTACCTTTTACTTTTACTCCCACACCTTCTTTTAGTTTCTTTAATACCTTGTTCTTTTTCTCAGCTGTTAAAAACGCTTTACAGGTTAATGTATTTGTTCCATCATATACATCAAATTTTTGAAGGAATTTGCCTGATTTTTTTAGCTCAGTTGCTTCTGGAACTGATACAACTTCTCCTTGAATTACTACATCTTCTGGCTCTACTCCTATATCTTCAAGTTTTGTAATTGCTACATTTGCATTTATTGTTCTGCCAAGTACAGAGTTTGGATTCCCTGTGTCTTCTTGCTCTTCTTCTCTTTTTTGTTTAAAATTACTTCTAGGCTGAAAGTTATTATCATTATTATATTGAAATTTATTAAAACTTTTTTCTTGTGCTGGTTCTGTACTTTCTGCTCTACTTGCATTGTTTGCTTGTGCATTTTTAGATGCTTCTACAAAGTTTTTTACTATTTTCTCATTTTCGTCATCTAATATCTTTTGAGTGTTTGCAATATCTGTTTCTTTAAATTCTATTTTAAATTTTATACCATAGATATCTTTTATAAAGTTTGATATGTATTCATCAACTTTTTGTTTTTTTAATATTTCTATTCCTTTTATTTTTATATTAATATTAAGTGTTGATTTTTCTATTTCTATTTCACTTTTTCTCATAAATGCTTTTATAATTGGGAGTTTTCTTGATATTGAACTTAATATATTTTCCCAGTCACTTTTTATAAATTCATTTATTTTCTCTTCTTCTTTTTCATTTTCTATCTTGAAGATGACTGTTGATACTTGAAAACGTTTTATTATATAATTTGAGATTTTCTCTATTTCTGTAATTGAAATTAGTTCCTTAGATTGTAAAAATATTTCTAGAGTATTTGTTTTCTTATATAGATTTACATTTGATATAAGTGCATTTGCTAAATCTTCATTTTCTATATTGTAGTCTGGAAAAACTAATTTTACTTCTTTTAACTGTTCCAATTCTTCCTCCCTCTTTCACTACGCTTTGTTCACTATCACCCATCATCTTCTAATTCTTTACTTTATTTAAATAAATTTCCTACATCGTTAAAGGTAACTGCTAATGAAATAAATATTATAAATGCCATTCCTATCATTTGTATTTTTGCTTCTGTTTCTTCTTTTAAAGGCTTTTTTCGTATGCCTTCTATAATTAATAAAATCGCCTTTCCTCCATCTAATGGAATTAGTGGTAGAAGATTTGTCATTCCTAGAGATATTGATATTATTGAAAGTAAATATATAAATTCTGTAAAACCGCTTGTTTGTGATACCATTACAGATATTCCAACTGGTCCTGTCATATCGTTTAATGACATATTTCCTGAAAATAATTCTATAATTCCTTGATACATTACTTGAATTAGTTCTTGAACTGCTTTAATACTGTAAATAAATGCGTCTCCCAAATTTGCACTATTTACTATCATGTATCTGACAAGTATTAAAATAAGATATGCCAAAATTCCAAATATAATGTTAACTACTGCTCCTGCTAAAATTACAGCTATCCTTTTTGGAATACTTGCTTTTCTAAAAGAGCCCTCCTTATCAGAGTTCTCTTCTTCTCCTTCTAAGCTAACAAATCCCCCTAAAGGTATTAGTCTTAGCTCATATTCAGTTCCATTTTTATTTTTTGAAAATATTTTTTTTCCAAAACCTATTGAAAATTGATTTACCTTTATTTTGCATAGTTTTGCTACCGTGTAATGTCCTGCTTCATGTATTAAAATTAAAAAGCCTAATAAAAATATCATTTTTAATACTGCTACTATCAATTTTCCTCCTAATTAAGTTTTTTTAACTTAAATTTCTAATATAGAATGCAACTTATATTAACATTCCAAGTAATATGTATGCAAATGGTGCTATAAAAATTACACTATCTATTCTATCAAGCATTCCACCATGTCCGTGGTATTAGTTCACTAAAGTCTTTTACTCCACAGTAACGTTTGATGCTTGATGCACCAATATCGCCTATTTGTCCTATTATACTTAATATTATAACTATTATTCCCACTAGAAAATAACTTATTCCAATTCCACTTATAGAATTTATAACTGCTGTATATATTAGTGCAATTATTACTGCTCCTAGAACTCCAGCTATTGCTCCTTCTGTTGTTTTGCCTTTGCTAAGCTTTGTTAATTGGTGTTTTCCAAAGTTTTTACCAATTAGATATGCAAATATATCACTTCCCCAAGCTGATATAAATACATACCATATTAATATTTTTCCATACATAAAGTTTTCCCTAATTACTGATAAAAATAGCATCATTAGTGGAATATAACATACTCCTAATAGTGTTACTGCAACATCTATTATTTTTTTATTTCCATTTGTAAGTATTACTTCTCCTATTAATATTAGGATTGATATTGGAACAAATGATATTAAGATTGCTCTTAAAGCATCAACACTTACCACATGTGCAAACATTATTAATAAGCAGCAAATTAACATATACCATAAACTTGGATTTGCTTTTTTATTGTTTTTAAAACATTTGTAATATTCACATATACTTATCATTGCTATTAGTGAAACTGTAATATCCATAATTAATGCATTTCCAAATACTACTATTATTGCAACTATTGGGAATAGTACTAGTCCTGATAATAATCTTTGAATTATCGTCTTCTTTTTTTCATTATTCATAAAAATTATCCTTTTCCTTCGCCAATTTTTTATTATAACAAATTATGTAGATATTTTTAATGCAAACTTATTTACCCTTTCTTCTATGTCTATTAGAATAAACTTCTATTGCTCTATCTATATCTTCATTTGTAAATTCTGGCCAATATTTATCTAAAAATAGAAATTCAGAATATGCAATTTGCCATGGTAAAAAGTTACTTATGCGAAGTTCTCCACTTGTTCTTATGACAAGGTCTGGATCTTCTTGTCCTTTTGTGTATAAATTATCAGCTATTGTTTGTTCTGTTATGTCTTCTATATTTATCTTTTTATTAAGTACATCTTGTGCAATATTTTTTGTTGCTCTAACTAATTCATCCCTTCCGCCGTAGTTAAATGCTATATTAAAGTTAAGTCCAGTGTTATCTTTTGTTCTTTCATACATTTTTTCTATTTTTTCTTTTATGTTTTTTGGAAGTTCTTCCACATTTCCTAATACTCTAAGTTTTATATTTTCCAAATCTGACATTTCTATAAATTTATCTAAATACTTTTCAAATATAATCATTATTGTGCTTACTTCCTCAGTTGTTCTTTTCCAGTTTTCAGTTGAAAATGCGTATACAGTTAAGTATTTTATTCCTCTTTCATTGCAATATTTTATTGTCCTTTCTAATACTTCTGCACCTTTTTTATGTCCCATTTGAGCTGGATATCCTTTTTCTTTTGCCCATCTTCTATTTCCATCCATTATTATTGCAATGTGACTTGGAATAAGATTGTTTTCCATATTGTACTATTTTCCTTCCATTCTTATTTTGAGTTGCTTTATAATTGAAAATTTGTGTATCTTGCTAGTAACTTAATATTAATTTATATAAGCTTCATATTTATTATACTGTCATTATCTCATTTGTCTTTTTTTCAGTTAATTCATCTATTTTATTTGTATACTTATCAGTAGCTTTTTGTATTACATCTTCTAGTCGTTTTCCTTCATCTTCTGAAATATTGTTGTTTTTTAGCTCTTCTTTAACTCCATCCATTTCATCTCTTCTTATATTTCTAATTGCAACTTTTGCATCTTCTGCCATTTTCTTTATCTCTTTTGAAAGTTCTTTTCTTCTTTCTTCTGTAAGCTCTGGGAATGCAAGTCTAATTAAGTTTCCATCATTCATTGGATTAATTCCAATGTCTGCAACTGATATAGCTTTTTCAATTGGTGATAGTAAACTTTTATCCCATGGCTGAATTACTATAAGCCTAGCTTCTGGAACTGATACACTTGCAACTTGGTTTATTGGTGTTGGTGTTCCATAATAATCAACATTTACTTTGTTTAAGATTGCTGGGTTTGCTCTTCCTGCTCTAATCTCAGCAAATTTTTCTTCTAAATTATCAATAACTTTTTCCATTTTTTCATTAATATTTTCTACGCTCATAAATTTATTTCCTTCCTGTTTACTTTATCTCATTCATTTTTTTTTAATCACAAATTCTAATCATTGCTTTATTCATTTGTTCATTATGTAAATACAATTCAATTAATTATTTGTATTCTATCATAAATAGCAAGAAATTTAAATAGTAAATTCAAGTTTTTATTAAAAAAGCTACTTTTAGTATGTCAACCTAAAATTGCATACTTGTATACTATTCTTTAATTTATTATATGCTATTTTTTACATATTATTTTTAAACGCAAAAAATAGGCATAGCCAAACTATACCTATTTTTATATTTCTTTTATATTTTTTAATTACATACTATATCTTCTAGATTTAATATATGCAACTCCACCTATTACTAATACTACTAGTCCTATTGCTGATACAATATATATATCATTTTCACCTGTTTTTGGTAAGTCTGTTCCTGATGTTGGAACTGGTGTAGGTGTTGATGTTATTCTTACAGTAGCACTTGGTGATGGAGTAGGTGTTGCAGTTGAAGATGGAGTAGGAGTAGGTGTTACTGTTGTATTACCACCTTGTAATAATAATGATCCTGCTGCTGCTCTAACACTTGTCATTGATAATGCTATTAACATAACACACATAACTAATGAAATTACAAAATGTTTTTTTAAATTTTTCATAACTTTATCCCTCGCTTAATTTTATTTTATATTATTATAAGCTTTTTCTTCTTTTATATTACAAGAAATTTCTTACATTTTTTTGCTCTGGTACTATTGTAAAACAAATTTTATTTTTAGTCAACCCTTTTTGTCATATTTTTTCAATTTTTATAGTTTTTTCTGTGTTTTCAATCAATTTTTTAAGATAGTTTGGCTTATTTTGCTATTTTTCACTTTAATATTTTTTCAATCTTTTTACTTTTTATACATTAATTTTGACAAAATTTGACTTTTCTATTTTATGTATTAAATTTAAATTTATTAATCGATTTATTTAAAATCTATACATTAAATTTAAATTCTACAACATCACCATCTTGCATTATGTATTCTTTTCCTTCCATTCTTACAAGTCCCGCTTCTTTTGCCTTTACATAGCTTCCACATTTTATTAATTCATCATATGATATTATTTCAGCTTTTATAAATCCTCTTTCAAAATCTGTATGTATCTTTCCTGCTGCTTGTGGAGCTTTAGTTCCTCTTTTTATTGTCCATGCTCTAGTTTCCTTTTTTCCTGCTGTTAAATATGACATAAGTCCAAGTAAATCATAACTTGCTTTTATTACTACATCAAGTCCTGATTCTTTTATTCCTAAGGCTTCTAGCATTTCTAGTTTGTCTTCTCCTTCTAATTCTGATAACTCTTCTTCTATCTTTGCTGATAGTACAATAACTCCTGCATCTTCATTTTTTGCATACTCTTTTACTTTTTTTACATAATCATTGTCTGGTTGTCCTATTTCACTCTCACCAACGTTTGCTACATATAATATTTTTTTCATTGTTAGTAAAAATGCATCTTTTACAAGTTCTTGTTCTTCATCTGTTAAATCTGTTTGTATTGCTCTTTTTCCGTTTTCAAGTGTTTGTCTAATTTTTTTAAAAGCCTCTTCTTCTTCTAAATATTTCTTATCTCCTTTTGCAAGCTTTGATGCTCTATCTATTCTTTTATTTACTGTCTCTAAATCTGCAAGTTCAAGTTCTATATTTATTGTCTCTATATCTCTTACAGGGTCAACACTTCCATCAACATGTACAATGTTAGAATCGTCAAAGCATCTTACTACTTCTATTATTGAGTCTGTTTCCCTTATATGTGATAGGAATTTATTTCCTAGTCCTTCTCCTTTGCTTGCTCCTTTTACTAACCCTGCAATGTCAACAAATTCAATAACTGCATGAGTTATCTTTTCTGTGTCATACATTTTTCCTAATACGTTAAGTCTTTCGTCTGGTACTGGAACTACTCCTACATTTGGCTCGATTGTGCAAAATGGATAGTTCGCACATTCTGCTCCTACATTTGTTATACTGTTAAATAGTGTGCTTTTGCCTACGTTTGGCAAACCTACAATTCCTATTTTCATTTTTTATACCTCGTACATTTTATTTTAAGAATTTGTTTATTGCTTTGTAGCAATAAATCGTAGATATTATATCATATATAACATTTTTGTCAATCATAGTTTCGAAAAGGGTAACGGAATTAAATTTTTCATTTATATCACAACCTTGTATAGTTTTATTTTATTTAAAACGTTTGTTTTTATTTGTCAAGTTTTTAGTTAAATTTTAATAAATTTTATTTTTTAATTGACGTTTTTAATTTAATATTGTATAATACATTAGTATATGGCCCCTTGGTCAAGCGGTTAAGACGTAGCCCTCTCAAGGCTGAATCATGGGTTCGATTCCCGTAGGGGTCACCAAACAAAATGGCCTTGCAAGTACTGTAAATTCAGTGTTTGCAAGGTTCTTTATTATTAATTACTACAATATTGCTTTAATAAATTTTTACTTTATTACAACTTACTTTTCCTCTCCCACAATTTCTACAGATTGTTTTAATATTTCTTCCAATCTTTCATTTTGATTTGTTAAAAACAAATATCCTATTAATGCTTCAAATGCTGTTGAATACATATAGTCTTCTATTGTTGCGTTTTTAGGCAAGTGATGGTTTTCTGTGTTTCTTCCTCTTCTTGCAATCTCCTTTTCTTCATCAGTTAAGTCAAGTTTTTGTAAAATATGAGCTTGTGCACTTGCTTTTACATATTTGATTGCTAAAACATGCAATTTGTGTGGATTTAAATTTGTTTTGTTGCTTAAGTATGTTCTTATATATAATTCATAAACACTATCTCCAACATATGCCCATGTTAGTGGTGACATCATATTTATTTCTGTTTCATTTTTTGTTATTAGTTCTTCTATTAGTTTCAAATTTTTCTCCTTTATATTGTAACCTTTTTATAATTTTTATTTCTAAGTTTTATATGTTAATTTTTTCAAATTTTTATTATTATATTTTTCAATTTTTGCTTCTCAGTTAAGGTATTATGGCTTTTCGATGCTTATTCTTCCAATTTTTCCAGTTTGAAAATCATTTAATATCATATTTGATACTTTTTCTGTATCAATTCTTTTTCCAGCCATAATACAGCCTTTTTTTAGTGCTATTTTTTCCATTGTTTCAATTATATTTTCTGGATTTACTTCGTCTATATCATATCTTTTTATTATGTTATTAGGATAATTTTCTAACAAATATTTTAACAAATAATATGCAATTTCTTCATTATCTACAGCATTTTTTGATATATTATTTGTAAATGCTAAGTGCATTCCTACGTTTTCGTCTCCAATTTTTGGCCATAACATTCCAGGAGTATCCATTAATTCAATGTTATCTCCTAATTTTATCCATTGCTTTTTTTGTGTTACGCCTGGTCTATTTTCAACTTTTGCTGTTTTTCGTTTTGTTAAACTATTTATGAATGTTGATTTTCCTACATTAGGAATTCCAACTACCATTACTTTTGTAGTATATCTTATTCGTCCTTTTTCTTTGTATTTTTCTGATATTTCTTGTGCTTGTTTTTTTATTTCGTTTATTAACTTTTCTGTTCCTTTTGCAATATTTGATTGCATTGGAATTGCAGTTATTTCTCTTTTTTCAAAATATTGTACCCATTGTTTTGTTACATTTTCGTCTGCTAGATCTGATTTGTTCAATACTACTATTTTCTTTTTGTTTTTTGAATATTGTTCTACATCTGGATTTTTGCTTGACAGTGGAATACGTGCATCTAGTATTTCTACTACTATGTCTATTAGTTTTAAGTCTTCAATTATTTGTTTTTTTGTTTTTGCCATGTGTCCGTGGGTACCAGTTGATGTTTAGGCTTTTATTTTCTTTATTTGACATCTTAATCACTTCCTTTTTTATATATTTATATCCATTTTACTGTTCATTATCTTTCTTCTTTACTTTTTCCTTCTTTAATCAACTCTGAATTATGTGATTCTAAATTAGACAATACCGTTAATTCATTAATTGTCGCATAGTCTCTAATATTAGAATTATTTGATAATTAATGTAAAAGTATGAATTCCTGCATTTTTTTCTAAACCCGTCGAATTCGACGGAATTAAAATTCGGATTATATATAGACTCCCATGTTCATAAAAATTCCAAAGTAATTCTATTTCTTAACCAATTTCTTATAATATCTTCTGATTTTCCTTCTTTATATTTACCAAAATCATAAATACAAATATAATCATTATCCTCTATATTCACTACATTTACTTTTATATTTTGAACTTTAATAATTTTATTATTTATTATGTACACTCACCTCTTTATTATTTTTTCTTTATATTTATTCAAAAAATCAATAATGCTTATATTCGATTGCATAGATATATTTGAAATAGTAACTTTTATTCTATAATGTATACTATCCTTTTCAATAAATTTATATCTCACTAATCTCCTCTATCTCTTTTGAGATTATATTCCAATTCTCATCAAAATCAAAATATGCTTTTACTTTTTTCCCTTGTAAAATTAGTGGTAGCCAGTATTTATCATCTGGAAACATTTTGTCATATGGAATATTATTTATGTCAAACCATTTTGGGCTCATTTCTTCGCTTTCAACAGGGTTGCCACTCCACTCATATACTAAATACAAATGAAAAACTAATCTTTGCTTATTGCCTTTGTAGAGTTCGTCAAATTCTATTTCTCCTACTTTTTCATATTTGATAGGTGTAACATTTATTTCTTCCTCTGTTTCTCTTATCATTGCTTGTTCAGGAATTTCACTATTTTCTATCTTACCACCTACTCCATTATATTTTCCTTCTCCAAAACCTCTTTTTTTCATTGCTAATAATATCTCATTATTTCTTTTTAATAAACAAAGAGTTGTTTCTAATTTGTCCATGTTTATATTCTCCAATTTTACTTGTAGATACATATCTATTTTTTTATTTTTACATTATACCATATTTTTCTACATTTATAAAGACTTTTTAAATATTTATAAAAACTTTTTAAATGTTAATACAATACAGGGGACCGCTATAATAGCGGCCCCCATTAGTAGTGCTTGTTTGTTATACTATTCTTTTGAGAATTAGCACTCCATAAGGTGCAATTCTCCTTAAGTCAGTACCTTCTCCCACTTTGAAAATAACTTTAGATTTTTGGTATTCTTCTGGAATATTTACTTCAATTTCATAGTGTGATCTGCTCGCAATTACCAATATAGTATCTTGTTTAGAAAGTCTTTCATATTCAAAATACTTATTGTTAATTTCTTTTATTCTGCATTCTGCGGTTCTCAAGAATTCATTACCTGCTCTAACAGATAACATTGTCCTAAAATATTCAAGCAAGTCGCTATCCTCTTTTCCCCATGGAAATGGTGCACGGTTTGCCAGGTTATGAAGTCCCTTCATTCCAACTTCATCTCCATAAAAGATTGAGAAAATTCCTGGAAGAAATGCTAGTGCAGCTACATAACTCTTTAGTCTTGTTTTTCCGTATTCATATTCTTCTTTACTTAGACTATGATATCGTACAGTATCAGAAGCATTTTCAAAGTCTAAGTCCCAACTGTGCCCTTTTCTCGGATTAAAAACGTTAGTTGCAAAGATTTCTATCAATCTTGATATATCGTGGGTTGATGTTGGATTCATCAAAGTGTTGATGGTATCTTCTGGATATTCTGTAAGAATTTCTTCCAGAACATTTTTGAGATTTTGCACATCCTGGTAGTTGTAATACCCAATTAATGCATTAATCAGGTAGTAATTCATTACAGAGTGCATACCTTTTCCAGATTTAAGAAATCCTCTGTTTCTTCTCATTGGGTTATCCCATTGTTCTCCAATTAGAAAACCCTCTGTCTTATTTCTCTTGATTGCTAACATTATCCTTTCAATCATGACATCTGAAAGTTCGTCAGCAACATCAAGTCTAAATCCATCAATTCCACATTCGAAATACTGGTCTATTACTCCTCCTTTACCTGTAATGTATTCAAGGAAGTCCTCGGCAAGAGTATTACATTCTGGAAGACTGAGGTGTCCCCACCAGAAATTGTAATATCGTATACCATTATGCCAAGTTTGACGATAAAAATTTTTATATGGTGAATTTGGATTGTTATATACTCCATTTTCTCCACGTTCTCCAAACTGGTCAAAGTATACACTCCTGTTGCCTGTGTGATTGAAAACTCCATCTAATATAACTTTTATTCCACGTTTATGTGCCTCTATGCACAGGATTTTAAGGTCCTCTTTCGATCCTAAAAATGGATCAACTTTTGTATAGTCAATCGTATCATACAAATGATTTGACTGTCCCCAGCAAATTGGATTTAGGTATATAATAGATACACTAAAAGCCTTGATGTAGTCAAGTTTATTTACTATACCTAAAAGGTTTCCACCATAGAATTCTGTATTCCATTCGCCCTTTTCGTTTGGTCCTAGAGGAACCTTTTCTTCCCAGTTTTCAATCAACCGCCTTCCTTTCATCTCTGGAATTTTTACAAATCGATCTCTATAAAACCGGTCAGGGAATATCTGGTACATGATAGCACCTTTTGCCCACTCTGGAGCACTGAAATTTGCCGAAACCTTAAAACATTCTTGTTTTGTTATAGATTGATTTTGACTTACACCATCTTTTTTCATAAGATTGTTTACCCCATTGCATTTATAGGAAATGTAATAGTAGTAAAGTGCACTTGTTTGCAAAGTGATTTCTGCTTCAAAAATAGCATAATTGTCGTCGTTTTCTTTATGATCGATATTGTATGTCGTTCCATTCAAATTAAAACTTCCATTTTCAATGATGTGCAGTCGTACATTTTCGAACCAGCCATTTTCTAATGGTAAATTTATAGTTACCATTAACTTTTCCCGATCATCTCCTTTTTCTAATGTTTTCATTGTGTGAAATGGTTTTAAACTAAGCATACACATTATGTTCCCCCCTTAATTAAAGTGGAATCGTGTTTGACATTACTTTTCAGCATTATTTTACATTAATAAATTTAAATGTCAACATTAATTTTTAAAAAAATTAAGAGTATTAGCATTTACTAATACTCTATTTATTTATATCATACTTTTTCTTTATATTTTGGAACTTATTTCATATTACTTTTATATTCACTAAGTTCTATATTGATTTCTGTCTGACCTATCATCTACTTTTCTATCATAGTCTTTATTTTCGTAAAACCAGTCTGTTTGTACTTGTACTGGAGCTTTTACTTTATCAATCAATACATCTAATAATGCTAATATTGCTAATATTACACCTATTCCTGAAAATAATAAGTCTCCTGTTTCGCCTATATTAAATTCGCTTGCCTCAAGCATAGGCATTATTTTGTTATATAAATCGACGCCAAAATACATAATATATGTTCCAGCATATATTATTGCTGCTAGCTTTACTCTTTTTATCATCAATATCATACAAAATAGTGTTACAAATAATAAAATTATTTCAACATTAAAATCTAGAGGTGTTGTGATAAAACTGCGTGACGTCGAATACATATATGCTACTACCATTCTAAATATCCAGTACATAAATATAAACATTACTATTAACCAATTTGCTAAAGATTTGTTATCGTTATCCATTATACTTCTCCTCATACTTTTTAAATCTAAGATTTTTAATTTTATATTTCAAATCATATCTAAAATCGCTCAAAAGGCTTTCCCTTATTGAGCGAAAATCATTATTCTTCACCTTCTGTAAAGTTAAATTCATCTTTGAATTTATCTTTGAATATTTCAAATACTTTATTTAATATTTCTTCATCATCTACACTTATATAAGATTCCTCTTTACTTGCTTTATCTTCTTTAAGAATAACAACCTCATCAGAATCTTCATTTTCTACTTCGTCTGCTGGAAGTAATATTACATAGTTTTCATTTTCATATTCTATAAAATCTACAAATTCAAAGTTTACTTCATTTCCATCTTCATCTGTTAATGTAACAATGTTACTATCCTCGTCTAATATTTCTTCATTTTCTAGTTCTGGATTTAATTCGTTATTATTTTCATCTTGCATTTTATTATCCTCC
The DNA here is from genome assembly GCA_949746675.1 of uncultured Clostridia bacterium. Lineage (GTDB taxonomy): Bacteria > Bacillota > Clostridia > TANB77 > CAG-508 > CAG-793. The sequence continues at coordinate 3,740 of CATKDT010000069.1, read as the reverse complement.
CTTTCATTTTATTACATGTATACTATATACTAAATTAATAATTTTATCAATACATTTTTCAAATTATTTTTAGGTATACAATAGTTTATACATTTTATAATCTCTTAAAATTTTTCTAACATATAAATTTGTTTCTTTAAATGGTATGTTTTCAATATCACTACCATCTGCTTTTATTGTTCCCTCTTTTATCCATTTTGATACATTTCCTGAGCCAGCATTATATGCTGCTAATGCCACATTTTGATTGCCAAATTGCTCTAATAAATTCGAATAATATATAACTCCAAGTTGAATATTCTTTTCTGGATTATATAAAGTTGTACCTGACTCGTATTCTATCACTTCATTTTCGGCAACTTCTTTTGCTGTTTTGTCCATTAATTGCATAAGTCCGTGATGCTCCTTTTTTTGAAGTTGCGCCTTTATCAAAATTACTTTCAGCTTTTATTATTGAATATACAAGCCATTTATCAATTTTAAATTCAATTGCATATTTTTCTACATACTCACTATATTCTGTTTTATAATTTATCTTTAAAATATTTTTATAATTTATTAATATAAGTATTATTGCAATTATTACAGCAAATAGTACTATCTTTTTCATTAAGTTTCTTCCTTTCGCTCACTAAAGTTCGCTCATTGCCAAACGTGTTTTTCTTCAAAAACACGTTTGGCAATTCTTTAAGCTTCGCTCCGCTCACATCTAATGTTATTTCGCTTCATACCAACTATTAGCTTCTTCCATATCAACCTTAAGTGGTATGTTAAGGGTGTATGCATTTTCCATGCATTCTTTTAATATCTTTTTTGCTTCTTCTTTCTCTTCAATCTTTGCTTCAACAATTAACTCATCATGAACTTGTAAAACAATCTTTGCATCCATATTTGCTTCCTTTAATTTCTTATATACATTGTTCATTGCTATTTTCATAATATCTGCCGCTGTTCCTTGTATAGGGGTATTCATCGCAATACGTTTTCCAAATTCACGTACCATATAGTTATTAGATTTTAGTTCTGGAACATATCTCCTACGCCCAAATAGGGTTTCAACATAGCCCTGCTTTTTAGCTGTTTCAGTTATATTTTCCATAAATGAATGAATTCCTCTATATTTTTCAAGATAGCTGTTTATGTAATCTTCTGCTTCTTTTCTTCCAATGTCAAGTTGCTTTGCAAGTCCAAATCCTGTAATTCCATAAACAATTCCAAAGTTTACTGCTTTTGCTTTTGAACGTTGCTCTTTGGTAACTTCTTCAAATGGAATGTTAAATACTTTTGATGCAACTTCTCTATGAATGTCTTCATCATTTTTGAATGCTCTTATCATATTTTCATCATTTGCAATGTGAGCTAATACACGTAATTCAATTTGTGAGTAATCGGCATCAATATATATATATCCTTGTTTTGGCTTGAAAGCTTTTTTTATATTTTTTCCAAGTTCATCATGTGTTGGTATATTTTGTAAGTTTGGCTCTGTTGAGCTTATTCTGCCTGTTGCTGTAATTGTTTGGTGGAAATATGAATGTATTTTATTTGTTTTTTCATTTATACATGAAATTAAACCTTCTACATATGTTGAGTTTAGTTTCATTAATGTTCTATATTCTAGTATTGCTGGAATTATTTCATGTTCATTTTTTAGTTTTTCTAAAGTGTCAACATCTGTTGAATATCCTGTTTTTGTTTTCTTTGGTGCTGGAAGTTTTAACTTTTCAAATAGTATATTTCCAAGTTGTTGTGTTGAATTTATATTGAATTCTTCGTCTGCAAATTTATAAATATCTGTTGTTAATTCTTCTAATCTTTTTTTTAATTGTACTCCAAATTGTGAAAGTTCATCTTTATCTACTAGCATTCCTGTGTATTGCATTTCTCCAAGTACAGTTATTAATGGAATTTCTATTTCGTTAAATAATTTTATTATTCCTTCTTCTTTTAGTTTTGCTAAAGTTACTTCATATAGTTTTTTTATTGCATATACATATATTCCAATTTCGTTATTGTTTGAACTTGTTTCAAATAATGTTATTTGTTTTTCTGGTATATACTTTGCTATGTCTAGTTCTAAATATTGCATTGCAATTTCTTCTATTTTATGCTTTATATTGCTTGGATTTATATCATAAGCTGCAACTTCTATATCATATTTTATATTTTTTAGTTTAATTCCATTTTGACGTAATAACACATAGTCTTTACTTAAGTTGCATCCTATTTTTTCAGTTTTCTCATTTTCAAATAGTGCTTTTAGGCTTTCCCTCTTAGGATTTTTCACATATATGATTTTATTGTTTTTCTCATCGTATATTCCTATCCCAGTAATATCTTTCTTTATTATTTGCGTGCTTTCTTTGTTTTCTTCTGTTTCAATATAATATATTAATTTTTCGCCTATTTCTATGTCTTCTATTTTTTTATCTGTTACTATATTGTTTAGCAATTCATTAATTTCATCTTCATTATAAGTTGTTTCTTCTGCTTTAGCTTCTGTTTCAGTATCTAGTCCAAAGCGTGATAAGTATCTATTAAATTTATAATATTTAAATAAACGTACTACTTCTTCTTTATTCCATTCTTTTACTTCATATTCATTAATATCCTCTGATACATTAGCATCAAGTCTTATAGCTCCTAACTCTTTTGATAGATATACTAAGTCTTTGCTTTCTATTAGATTTTCTCTAAGTTTTGGTTTAAAATCTTTGTTATTTTCGTCCTGTAATGCTTCATAGATACCATCAATTGTTTTATATTTTTGAAGAAGTGTTGTTGCTGTTTTTGGTCCTACTCCTTTTGCTCCTGGTATCTCATCTGATGAATCTCCCATCAAAGCTTTTAGTTCTATTAGCTCTGTTGGTTTTAGACCATACTCTGCTTCTATTTTACTCTCATCATATACTTCTGTTTCTGTTTTTCCTGCTTTTGTTCTTGGTATTCTAACTATTATATTGTTTTGTACTAATTGAAATAAGTCTCTATCTCCTGATAAAATGTACGCATTTATTTCATCACTTGCAAACTTTTTTGCCATTGTTCCTAGTATGTCATCACCTTCAAAGTCTGCTAATTCAATATGTTTGATGTTCATTGCATCAAGTATTTCTTTTATTTCAGGCATTTGCTCTACAAGTTCTTCTGGCATACCATGTCTGCTTTTTTTGTATCCATCATATATTTGCTTTCTTGTGTTTGCTCCTGTTTTTGAGTCAAAGGCTATTAGCATATAGTCTGGATTTATTTCTTCGATATTTTTGAATAATATTGCTAAAAATCCATATAATGCATTGGTATATTTTCCATCATTTGTCATTAGCATTTTGTTTCCCATTATTCCATAAAATGCTCTATTCATTATTGAATTTCCATCTATTAATAGTAAGTTTTTCATACTACCTCCGCTTTATATTCTTGACTACACTTTTTATGTGTTGTTTTATATTGAATGTAATTTTACTATGATTTATTTTGTGTAAATCTAGTTTCATTTGTTGGCAGGTTGCATTTTTTATATTAAATGTACCATAGATTTTGATAAAAGACAAGTAATTTTTGTAATTAATTGTATGTTATGCCACATATTAAGTAAATAGCAAAAGAAAAAGACTAACTGTCTTTTTCTTTTCTACGTAGGCATTTTAAAATTATCTCTTCTAATTCCTTTGTATCGATTACTGATTTCATTGATGCTTCAAGCATTTCTTCTGCTTCTGTTTGTTGTAAATCTAATA
>CATKDT010000068.1 GCA_949746675.1 uncultured Clostridia bacterium | reverse complement strand
TACGCTTAATACTGTTTTCAAAATTATTCACCTACTTTCTTTTTGAATCTAAGTCTTTTACCTCTACTATTATTTCATCAGGCTTGTTATATAGAGTCTAAATCGCCCTCACTATCTAAAACTAAATTAATAATAGGAATAAAAGTCGAACAGTCAATAAAGATAGATTCTAAGACCTCTGTAATTTGATGTTCTAACTTAAATTCTTTGTAAATAATTTTACAACCAAAAAAATTAGATGTAAATTTTACTTACATCTAATCTCGTAAATATAAATCTTTTATATTTCGTCATTCAATATATTGATTCGTGTTACTTTATTTAATAATCCTGTACTTTTCCTTACTGTTCCTACTGAAGTTATGGAAAGTGTTTGTCCTACCTTTAAGTCAGACAAACCTATTTTAGTGTAATGCCACATTAATTTTGTATCATTATAGACTATAAAATGATAGTTTCCCCTGTGGTTTATATCATTTATATCTAGCCCTTTTACATAAATGTATGTAGTTCCACCAGATGCTTTTATATTTTCTATTTCAGCGTAAAATTCATCACCATATACATAATATTCATAATTCCCATATTTAACAACAGCTTCATCATTAGAAATTTGAATTAATTGCTTTGGAATTATTATGCTAATAATTACTATACAAATACACAATAAAATACAAATCGTTATTAATATTATATTTATTTTATTTTTTTTCATAAAATTAACTCCTATTATATAATTTATTTATCCATTATTTTATTTAGAATTTATCTTCTAACAAAGTAACTCTAGCTACTTTAGTTAAATATCCTGAACTTTCATACGTATATCCTATTGAAGTAAGAGCAACAGTCTGACCTTCTTTCAAATCTGATAATTTTATTTCTTTATGTTTGCAAAAGAATTTTATATCATCATCAATATAAAAGCTAAATTTTCCTCTATGATTTATATCATTTATTTCTAAACCACTTACATACATTGTTCCATATCTTGTTCCATTATAATTTACATCATTAGGGTTTGTAGTAGTATTATTTTGTTCTATCTTTTCTATTTTGGCATAAAACACTTCTCCATAAGTGTATCTATAATGTTCTTCTTGACTAACATTTGCATCATCAGCATACACATATATTTGATTATCATATTTAACAGTGCCGTTGTCACTAGATAATTTAACTAGACGGTTTGGAATTACGATAGTGATACATAAAATACAAATGAATAAAAAGATACAAGCTAGAATTAATTTTAAACTTAATTTATTCCTTTTCATAAAAACATAATCTCCTTTTATTTTTTAATTATTAAATTCATTTTAATATTATTTATTATATTTTATATCAAATATTAATAAAAGTCTATACTTTAAATAAAGATAATATTATAATTTATATATATTGTAAACTAACTACAAGATACCATTATAATTCCATTTTATTGTTTTCTTTTTCTTTTAAAATTATTGATTTTATATAATCCATTTATATCCATATAATTTATATCTGTAGGACCAATCGTAGGATACTTCTTGGCAATATCTATATTAGGTAGTTTTATAACTTTAACATTGGCTGGGATTTGTTTTATATTTTCTAATTCTGCTACAGCTGCTGAATCATTATCATATATTGCTATTATCCTATTTTTTATTTTTACTAAAATCATCTTGTATATCAAATTTATTAGTTATAATATAGCACAAAAACAAGTAGTTCACAACTACTTGCTTTAAAGTTATTATTATTTCTATCTATTTAAGATATAAATAGAGCGAAATAATTCTATTACTTAGTTTCTTTCATTATTGCTCTTAAACTTTCTATTTTTTCATTTGGTAAGTCTATTATTTTTCTTTTTATCTTTTCTATTGATACTCTGATGTTTTCTGTTGAACATTTATATAATCTTGCCATTTCAGGAATATTTTTTCTTTCTTTATCTAATCCATAAAATAAAATAAATCTTTCCTTATGTGTATATGTAACATTTTCTATATCTTTAATAATATCTATTAGTTGTAATTTCTTAGTTGCATTAAGTTTATTAGCTTTCAAAAAAATAATGAGTTTATCTCTTATATGCTGTTTTTCCTTAGTCCATATATCTTTAAAACCTACTTCACTTTTTTGAATTATTTTTAATTCTGTATTTGTGAGTTCTTTTTTTACATCAATAACTTCTTTTACAAAATAATGATAGCAATGTTCATCAAATGAACTTTTGAACTCATTATCATTATAGTGCAGTTTATTTTTATACATCTTTTTCTCCTTTTGCTAACTAGTACTTAGCAACTAAATCAAAAAAATATTATATATTATTTTATATATCTTATAACAAGAAAGTGAAATAATATAATGAAAACAAAAACTTAAATGGCTATTCTAATATTGTTGGTTCAAATATAAGAAAATATAGAAAACTAAAATGATTATCTCAAAGGCAACTAGCTGATCAAGTTGCTCTTTTAGGAGTCACTCTTTATTATGCTGATATTTCTAATATTGAAAATCATAATTTATTTATTCGTGATTTTGAACAACAAGCTATTTGCAAAGTTTTAGGAATTACTATACAACAACTATTTGAAAATACTGATAAGTACTTTGATTAGCTAACTATCTCTATATTTTTAAGTTGTTCTGTGTTAGTTATAAAGTCTTTGTATAAGACATTAGGACTAATTCCAAAAAATTCATAAATTCAATATCAGTCTTTTTGCTTGTTCCATCTATCCTTGTTTCTATTTGTGAGATAGTTTTCGTTGATTTTGCTAAATCTTCTGCATGTAACCTATTTTTTTCCACAAAAAACGTGAAAAACATTGACGGTTAACATAAGGGATGGTATAATATATGTGATTAATAAAATTTTAAGGAGGTTTGTTTATGTTAAAAAAGAAGACTACTTATTTAAAAGTTTTCGTACTTATGATAACAATACTTTTTAGTATAACTGCATATACATTTGCATCAAGTATTTCTAACGTAACAGGACTAAAAGCAGACATCTCTGGAAAAGAAGTATATCTAAATTGGAACTCAGTTTCTGATGCAAATGGTTATGATGTGTACTTTAACATTCCTGGATATGGTTATACTAATATTGGCTCAGTTTCATCAAACTCAGCTAAAGTATCAGGTTTTACACCAGGATATGACTATAAATCAAAAATAATGGCATATAAATATGTAAATGGAAGTAAAGTTTATTCTTCTGCCTATTCTAATGAAGTATCAGTGATGATACCAACTTTACAAAATGATATCCCCGCAAATGTCACTAATTTAAAAGTATCTATTAATAACAAGCAAGCATATTTAACTTGGGATAAAGTTAATAATGCTTCAGGATATGATGTATACTTCAATGTACCAGGACAAGGATATATGAGCATAGGTTCAGTTGATACAAATTCTGCTTATGTTTCAGGGTTTACACCAGGATATACATATTATGCAAAAATATTAGCTTATAAAAATTCAAATGGTAAAAAAGTTTATGCTAATAGTTATTCAAATGAAGTATCAGTTAAAATTAGTGAAGAAGTTGATTATTCTAAACCAGGAAAAGCAACTAATTTAACAGCTTATATTAATAAAACTAATGTAGCTGTTGACTGGAATAAGGCAGCAAATGCTACTGGATATGATGTTTACTTATATACACCAGGATATGGCTATAGAAAATTAACTTCTACAACAAACAATTATTATGATATACCAGTTAATACCTTACAAGAAGGTAAAACTTACTATGTTAAAGTTTTAGCTTATAGAGTTGTAAATGGACAAACAATTTATGCAAATGAATATTCAAATGAAGCAAGTTTTTATATTCAAGAAATTGTTACAAAACCTAATAAAGCAACTGGCCTTACAGCATATGTTAATAACAAATATGTAGCTGTTGACTGGAATAAGGCAACAAATGCTACTGGATATGATGTTTACCTATATACTCCAGGATATGGTTACAAAAAATTAACTTCTACATCAAATAATTATTATGATATACCAGTTAATACTTTGCAAGAAGGTAAAACATATTATGTTAAAGTATTAGCTTACAGAAATGAAAATGGAAAAACAACATATTCAACTGAATATTCTAACGAAGCAGGTTTCATGATTAAAGAAAATACAGTTAAACCAGGACAGGCAACTAACCTAATAGCTTCTGTAAACAATTACTGTGTAGCACTTGACTGGAAAAAAGCAACAAATGCTACTGGATATGATATTTACCTATATACTCCAGGATATGGTTACAAAAAATTAACTTCAACTAATAATAATTACTATGATATAAACTTTAATACTTTAACATCAGGTAAGACATATTATGTTAAAGTTTTAGCTTACAGATACGAAAATGGAAAAACAACTTACGCAGATAATTATTCTAATGAAGCAAGTTTCTACTTCAATTATAGTAATAATACAAATACAAAACCAGGTGCAATTTCAGGATTGAATGTTAAAGTAAAAGGAACAGTTGCATACTTTACGTGGAATAAAGTTAATAATGTTGATGGATACGAACTAAGAATGACTATTCCAGGATATGGAACTTCAACAATGTATTCTTCAACAAATAGTAAAACAGTATCAGGACTTACAACTTATGGTTCATCATATACAACTTCAGTTTATGCATATAAGTATGTAAATGGCAAAAAAGTTTATGGAAATCCAGCTACTGTAAAAGTTTATAGAAATAATTTATAATATAATATCTCCCAGAAATTTATTCTGGGAGAATTTCTATATTATACAAATTTGGTTAATAATTATAAAACAAAGTAGTCCTACTTTTATGTTAGGTATTCCCCATCTCCTATTTCATAGAATAAGGAATTTATTATTATTGTGCTAATTCATTTATTATATCAATTAATTCAGATTTTGAATGGAAGCCAATGCTAGTTCTTATTGGCTCACCATTTCTAAAAAATACAAGTGTTGGAATGCTTTCAACTTCATACTTTAAAGCCAAATCTCTTTCTTCGTCTACATTTACTTTACATACCTTTACCTTACTTGAATATTCATTAGCTATCTCTTCAATTATAGGAGCTAGCATATTACATGGACCACACCAAGTAGCAAAAAAGTCGACTAAAACTAAACTATCAGTATTTTTAATTTCTTCATCAAAATTACTTGAATTTAATATTTTTTCACTCATATATACATCCTTTCCAAGAATAAAATTATTTGTCAATAGATTTATAATAAAGCATGCAATGACAATATCCCTCAAAATTAGGGTCTTTTATTTGCTCTCTAAATTCTTTACACATACATTTAGTATCATTATTTTTTTCAAGTCTACAAGGGCAATATCCACCTGTTTTTTTTAATCCCTTTTTTATATTGTCTACAACCTCTTTATTAGAATTTAATTTTACTGCCAAATTATATCCTCCTTTTTATTATAATGTTCTACATATCAAATATTATTCAACTTCTTTCATCCATAGTCCATGTTTATTACAATAAGCATATACTTTTGAACTTGGTACATATTCAAATTCTGCTACTGCTTCTTCTCCTGATTTAAAATATTGTGTGCATTCTTTTTTGTCAGTAACCAAAGAAACCCATTCAATAAAGTGTTCATCCTCCATAACATGATTTACAGTAACCTTTATTTTATCTCCAACTACTTCTACATTTGGTATATGTTTTTCAACTGCAGCATCAACTGAATTAGGAGTTAAAATCTCCATTTTATCGCCACAGCATTTAATTCCACAGTCATTGCAATTACAATCTTCTATAACTCTAACAAGAGCGTTGCAATTTTTACATTTCTTTATAACTAATTCTTTTTTCATAGTTTTCCTCCATTAAATTTTATATTATCTAAGTTTATTTTATTAATATAATTAGATAATTCATTCATATTTTATAACAATTAATTATTATTTTCAAGTACTTTTTACTTTATTGAGCTGCTATTATTTATTAACATAGTACTATAAGCAAATAATATATCTTTTCCTTCGAAATTTACATACCTATCTAGTACTTTGGGCGAAATATACCTTGTATCTATAACAGTAATATTTGAATATCCTTCTACTAGTAAAGGGATTAAACTACTTGCAAAAGAGTCCCTAAAAACTACTAATTCTTTACTACTATTATTAGATGGGTTTTCAATCATAAGTAGTGGAGTTGCACCTGATAAGTAAATATCATATTTGTCATTACTATTAATTTTATCCATGGCATATATATGTGTATAAGAATTGTTTTCAAAATTATATACACTACATTTATTTAAGATATCATTAGTTAATATTGATATAGTATCCTCTCCTACTTGAATTGGAAACTGTCCTGAATATACACCTTTAAAATCAATAATTTCCTTTTTATCATACTTGGTTGATATATATATATCCATACATTGCAAAATTCTATTTGCTACATTTGGTAATTTTTCTTGTTTCCAATGAGAGTCTGTTGTATAATAACTGTCCAAATCTAAAAGGTCACATATCTCTATATATTCTGCCCAGTTCAAATTATCTTTCATTAATTTCTTCAATTCCACATAATCTACTTTCAGATTATTATCATCTACAAAATAATTTTTATCTGGAATAACTGTATAATATATTCTATTGCTTTGGTCTAAATAATTATTTTTAATCTCATTCATTTTCTTTGTTATGTTAGCTACTGAGCTTTCATTTAATGGATATAACATATTTATTAATTTATTATTATATATATAAATATTCTTATAATCTTGTTTATTAAATATGTCAGTTTCAACCTTAGCCTTTAATTTTCTAAACTCTTCCCTATTTACAAATTGGTCCATTGTATATGTATCAAAATCTTTAAAAAATTTACCATTAAATAACGTTTCTACTGTAAACTTTGGAAATTGTTGTAACTTTCTTCTTTCAGAGAGTGATACTATAGTACTCTTTTTTATTATATTGATAAATAGTATTAAAATAATAAGAGCTATGAATGAAAATGTAATAAATATATTCTTTACTTTATCAGTCAATTATATCACTCTCCTTTCTTAAAATCTAAAATATAAAAATGGATTATATGAATTATCAACCAAATAAGCAGTTACAATTATAAGCAATACTATAATAAATATTGGTTCTATAATGTTGATAACTTTGTTTAAATTTCTATTGTCCTTTACCATTAGAACTATATTTTTAGGTATAGGCGTAGCACCAATAATTGCAATTACTAAAATTACAAAATAGCTTTTTAGATAATATATTGTATATGAATTTATAAAAGGAACACCATTAGACCAAAACAATCCAGCTATATTCGTAAAAGCAGTTTTCATATTATCTGCATTAAATATTATAAAGCTTATCATAACAATAAATAATACATATATTCTTTGTATACAGTTTGGTAATTTTTCTAAATATTTTTTCAAAAACATTTTTTCTAGAATTAGAACCACACCAAAAAGTAATCCCCATATAACAAAATTCCAGCTTGCTCCATGCCATATTCCAGTTAAAAGCCATACAATTAATATATTCCTAATTTGTATTTTTAGGCCCTTCCTATTCCCTCCAAGTGGTATATATACATAATCTTTAAACCATGAACTAAGTGATATATGCCATCTTCTCCAAAATTCAGTAATACTTTTTGACATATATGGATAATTAAAATTTTCTAGAAAGTGGAATCCAAATATTCTTCCTAATCCTATTGCCATATCAGAATATGCTGAAAAATCAAAATAAACTTGAAGCGCATAACTAATCGCAAATATCCAGTAAAATGCTACACTTTTCTCACCTGCACTTGTAAAATAAGTACATAGTTCTCCTAACATATTTGCTATTAAAACTTTTTTTGCAAGTCCTATTGTAAATCTTTGTATACCATAAGAACAATTTTCAAAACTATGTTTTCTATTACTTAATTCACTTTCTATTGTTTTATATCTTACTATTGGTCCTGCAATTAATTGTGGGAAAAGTGACACATACGTTGCAAGACTAAAAAAGTTCTTTTGTACTTGTACATTTCCTTTATACACATCAATTACATAACTTAAAATCTGAAATGTATAAAATGATATTCCTATTGGCAGTGCTATATTTAATAATGATACATTAGTTCCAAAAATATTATTTACATTTTCAATCAAAAAATCAGTATATTTAAAAATGCACAATAATCCAATGTGTATTGATATAATACATATTAGTAAACTCTTACTTTTATATTTATCAATTAACCTTGCGCCAACATATGCTACTAATATTTCAGCTAGCATTAAAAATATATACCTAGGTTCTCCATAAAAGTAAAATATAATAGATGCAATAAGTAATACAAAGTTTTTTGCTTTTTTAGGGACTGCAAAATATGCAATAATTACAACTGGTAAAAAATAATATAAAAAACTAATACTTGTAAATAACATCTCTCCTACTTTCTAATTACATTATTATTTGCATAGTAATTGTGTTTACACATCAAATATAAAGCTTCCTTATTTAATTGGAAGCTTTATATGTTTTTAATTTATGGTTTCTGCTTCTGGTATAGAAAAGTCATCTATTGAAGTATCACTCTTTTCTAATTCTTTTCCTACATTATTTCCAACATATTTTTTAAATTCTTCATATATTGGTTTTGCTACATCTTGGCTTGACATAATTACAAAGATAATATTATCATAGTTAGTAATATATAATTTTTCTGCTGAGACACATATCCATTTTCTCATATCAATGTTGTCATATATATTTTGTTTTATTTGTTCAATATTTGCCTTCTCATCTACTTTTAATACTGCAAGTGAATATGCTTGCGCATTAATTAAAGGTGTTGATACTACCAATATCTCAATATTTTCATTTGATTGAAGTCCTGTAAATGATTGTAATTGCATTTCATCTGATACTGGCATATCCATAGTTTCTAATTCAGGTAAGTCTACTTTCGCTTTCGAATAAATTGAAGTTAACATTGCTTGTATTTCCTCTGTTGTTTGAAGTTTTACATTTTTTTTCGATTGTGTTAATAGTATTACTCCTAAAACTATTGCAATAACTACTGTGGCTAAAATAATTATTATTGAATTCTTTTTCATATTAAAATCCTTTCTTTAAATAAATTTATTAGCATAAATAATATTCTATATCTTAGATACTATCTAAGCTTTTTTCCTCATTAATTAAATATTTAATCTAATAGATTTATTACATAATATCATAATAATTATTTTTTGTAAACAGTTATTTCTTAATATTTCTTTGAATTTAGTTTGTAAATTGATAAACATTTTTTATAACTTTTTACAATTAAATTTATTTCAATATTTCAATATGAACATCTCTTAGCTGAGCCCTAGTAACATTGCTTGGAGCTCCCATCATTAAATCTTGTGCTTTACTATTTAGTGGAAAAGCTATTACTTCTCTAATAGTTTCAGACTCTGTAAGTAACATTAACATTCTGTCAATTCCAGGAGCAATACCAGCATGTGGTGGTGCACCAAATTGGAAAGCAGTAAATAATGCGCCAAACTTTGTTTTCACTTCTTCTTCAGTATATCCTGCCATAGAGAAAGCTTTTAACATTATATCAATATTATGATTTCTAACAGCTCCTGAAGATAACTCAATTCCATTACAAATTATATCATATTGATATGCAAGTATATCTAAGGGGTCTTTAGTTTGTAAAGCTTCTATTCCACCTTGTGGCATTGAAAATGGATTATGACTAAATGCTATTTTTCCATGCTCATCAAGTTCAAACATTGGAAAATCAATTATCCAGCAAAATTGAAATACGTCTCTATCTATTAAATTTAAACGTTTTCCTAGTTCCGTTCTAATTTGTCCAGCAAGTTCTGTTGCTCTTTTTTTACTATCAGCAATAAAAAATATTGTATCATCCTTTTCTAGTTCAGCTAATTTTATTAATTCCTTCTTTAAATCTTCAGGAATAAACTTATCAATTGGTCCTTTAAAGCTTAGGTTATCTTGAACTTCTAAATATCCTAACCCTCCCATTCCAATTGACATTGCATATTCAAGTAATTTTTCATGAAAACCTTTTGAAAAGTTTCCTTTTACTTTTATAGCTCTAACTGTTCTATCAATAAATGGTTTAAATGTACATTTTTTAAAGAATGCTGACAAGTCTATTATTTCTAATGGGTTTCGTAAATCAGGTTTATCAGTTCCATATTTTAGCATTGCATCTTCATATGATATTCTTGGAAATGGATATTTTGCTATTTTTTTATTTGAAAATGTTTTAAATGTGTTATACATAACTGGCTCTATTGCCTGAAATACATCTTCTTGAGTTGCATAACTCATTTCAACATCTAATTGATAGAATTCGCCTGGCGCTCTATCTGCTCTAGCGTCTTCATCTCTAAAGCATGGTGCTATTTGAAAGTATTTATCTATTCCTGATACCATTAAAAGTTGTTTGAATTGTTGTGGTGCTTGTGGTAGTGCATAAAATTTACCTACATGTAATCTGCTTGGCACTAAATAGTCACGTGCGCCCTCTGGTGATGATGAAGTAAGTATAGGAGTTTGCACTTCTAAAAATCCTTTTTCTATCATTTGACTACGTAGATACTGTAAAACTTTTGCTCTTAATACCAAATTATTTTTTAATTTTGTACTACGTAAATCCAAAAATCTATATTGCAGACGTAAGTCCTCACGTACATCTTGGTCGCTATTTACTTCAAATGGTAAACTTTCTGTTCTTTTTCCTAATACTTGTATATCTTCAATAAATATCTCTACAAGTCCTGTTTTTAATTTTGGATTTACAGTATCCTCTGACCTTTTTCTAACAGTTCCATATACTGTTACTGTTGATTCTATTGGAATATGTGATGCAAAATCTACATCTTCAGTATCTGCTGAAGTAACAACTTGTGTAATTCCATACATATCACGTATGTCTAAAAATACAAGTCCTCCTAAATCTCTAATTGTTTCAACAAATCCAGCAATTCTTACCTTTTCGCCTACATCTTTTAGTGTGATTTCATCACACATTTTTGTTCTGTACTCCTTCATTTTTTCGAATCCTCCTTCAATAGCAAAGGTCGAATTTAAGTACAAAAAATCGTCCTCTGCTTATAATTGCAGGGACGAATATATATTATATCCGCGGTACCACCCAGATTGAAAGTTTTTTTCTTTCCACTCTTTGAAAATTATTTTCGCTCCAATGTGTTTCGGTTATGTACGTTTTCTAAAAGGGCTTTCAGCCAACGACCCTTACTCTCTACTAGTAACCTTTACAGCCTTTCATCTTCATCGCTAAATAATTTTCCAAATAATTACATTAAGTTATTGTAATAATTATTCTTAAAATTATTCATTTTAGTAATTACCTTTCTTTAACATATTTTTATTATAACATCTTATTTTAGTTCTGTCAATTATTGTTAGTAAATTTTCGAAGTTTATAAAAATTATATAATCAAATTAATTCCAATATTATAAAAATGAGAGGAGGACTGCCTCTCATTGTAAGATGCAATCCCTCCTCTTTAAAGTTAGATTTCGAAAGCAACAATCAACTTGCCGTTGCCGGTGTCGACGTAGCACACAAATCCCCGCTTTTCGAACTCAGTCACAAGGTAGCGCATGTCATAGATTTCAGCATTGTAATGATTGCTGACTTCAGTAATGCTCCACTTGTCCATAGGCTCCTTGATGAAGTCCCAGTAGGACACCATGTCGTAGGTATCATCAAAGATGTCCCCGCCAGCCAGAATCCATTCATCGACAATGAACTCAATTGTATTGAGCTCATCAAGGTCAACATCCTCAATGATGATGCCCACGCGGCTGCAACCAGCGAACTTGTAAGCCTTGCCGTTAGCATACGTGTCGGAGATGGCATTGCTGAACTGCTCGACAAACTTGTCCACTCTGGGGTCCAGGACCTGCTCCATCTCGTTGTTCTTGGTCTGAATCAGCTTGCTCAGGTCGTTTGCATTCATTTTCAACACTCCTTATCAATTTCTAACTTTTCTACAAGACATAACCGTCTTATAAATATTATAGGCTTTTTTACAAGTTTTGTCAAGTTTTAATTTCAAAACTTGCGTGAAACTTATTGCTTTTTTTTATTTATAAATATATAATTCTATCATAAAAATATTTTTACTATGTAATAATAATCTACTTTCTTATAAATTAAAAGAAAGGAATAAAATTATATGATAAATCCAGAAGCAAATCCAATGTTTATTAATTCGTTTTTAGAGTATTCTCTAACATATAAAAAGAAGTCACCAGAATCTGTTGACCAATATAATAGTGACCTTGGAATGTTTTTAAAATATATGAAATATCATTTTAAATTAACAGATGAAAAAGATTTCTCTAATATTAAAATTAATGACTTTTCAGTTGATGATTTAAAAAGAATAACACAAGATGATATTCATGCTTTTATTGCATATTTGTCTATTAATAGAAAGTGTGGCCCTGCAACTTGTGCTAGAAAAATATCAACAATTCGTATATTTTTTAAATATCTGACAATTACAAAGCCAATAATAAAAATTAATCCAGCTCAAAACTTAGAAACTCCCAAACTTGAAAAAAGATTACCTAAATACCTTACCTTAGAAGATAGTCAACAATTATTATCAACTATAAAAGAAGATAATAGTAATAAAAATAAAGAACGTGATTATGCTATTATTACTTTATTTTTGAATTGTGGTATGCGTTTATCAGAGCTTGTTGGAATAAATATATCAGACATTCACTTTGACGACTGTAGACTTACTGTTATTGGTAAAGGTAACAAAGAACGTGCAATTTACTTAAACGATGCATGTGTTCGTTCAATAAAGTCATATTTAAATGTTAGACCTAGTAACGCAAAAAAAGATAATATAAATTCTGATAAAGCTTTATTTTTAAGTAGCTATAGAAAACGCATTAGTAAAAGAACTGTTGAAAATGTTGTACATAATGAACTTTTAAAAGCTGGACTTGATACTACAAAATATTCAACACATAAACTACGCCACACTGCTGCAACTCTAATGTATAAGTATGGACAAGTTGATATTAGAGCACTTCAAGAACTTCTTGGTCATAGAAGCATATCAACTACTGAGATATACACTCATGTCGATAATGAACAAGTAAGAAATGCGGTTAATGCCAATCCCCTATCTGATTTTGAAAGGAAAAACAAAAAAGCCACTTAAAACTACTCAACTTGCATTATGTAAATTCATATAATATATTATAGAAAATAGTGAGTTTTTCTTTGCTCGCTAATACTATAAATATTATAGAAAGGAGCTTGTTTTTTACTTGGAATTAGAAGGCATAAACATTGGGTTTGCAATGACTGGATCTTTTTGTACTTTTTCAAAAACAATTACTAAAATTAAAGAACTTGTAAAAAAAGGTGCAAATGTTATCCCTATTATGTCATTTAATGCATATAATTTAGACACTAAATTTGGAAATGCTAATGATTTCATTAATGAAATTGAGAACATAACTAAAAATAAAATAATCCATACCATTCAAGAAGCTGAACCTATTGGTCCTAAAAAATTAACTGATATTATGTGTATCGCACCTGCTTCTGGTAATACTATGGCTAAACTTGTTTATGGAATTATTGATACACCTGCAACTATGGCAGTTAAATCACATCTTAGAAATAATAAACCTGTTGTGGTAGCTATATCTACAAATGATGCTCTAGCAGGAAGTGCTAAAAATATCGGTGATTTACTTAATAGAAAAAATTACTACTTTGTCCCTTTTAGACAGGATAACCCTATTACCAAACCTCGTTCAATAGTATATGATCCAGAGTATTTGATTAAAACTATTGAAGTCGCACTTGATAATGAACAAATACAACCTATATTATTATAAAAGAGGGCTCAATAGCCCCCTTTCTTTATTTTTTTATAGCTTTTTTTATCGCTTTATTTGCTTTCTCTAAATGTAATAAGAAATAGAAAGCATCATATACTCTAATCAATTGTGTAATTAATAATATCACTCCTGCAACCTTAAATCCTATATTTAATGATGAATATGGATTTACTGTCATTGCAAATCCTAGAGCTATTGATACTAATGACATAAAGCACATAATTCCCCAGTTTGTATCACGTACACCTCTAATATTTAAAGATACTTGAAGTGTTAATATGCCTTCAATTATAATCCAAACTCCTAATGCTATTGGTAGAATAACTGCAACTGAATGTACATTCCCTACCATAAGTATTCCTAAAATTATATTGATAATTCCTTCTGCTAATTCATAACTGAAAAATCTGTATTCATCTTCTATTTTAAGATAAGATGCAACGTGTATAAGTCCTGATGTAACAAAAACATATCCAATCATCATAACTATGACATTTATCATTGTATCAGATTTTGTAATTAATAATATTGATATTGCAATTAATAAAATCGCTATTATTAATGTATTTCTTCCTAATTTTTTTATGTATTCCTCCATTTTTTGTTCCTCCTTAGTTTTTATATTTTATATCATATCATAACAACATTATTTTGTGAATAGTTTAATAAATTTTTTTTAATTATTTTATTGCTTGTTTTAAATATTCAAATATAAACTTGTTTATATCTCCATTCATTACTTTTTGTACATCTCCAATCTCATAGTTAGTTCGATGATCTTTTACCATTGTATATGGACAAAAGACATATGATCGAATTTGACTTCCCCAAGCAATGTCCATTTGTACGCCTTTTAAGTCATTGATTGTAGCTTTATTCTCCTTTTCTTTTAATGCCATCAATTTAGATTTTAACATTTTTAAAGCTGTTTCTTTATTTTGAAATTGACTTCTTTGAGTTTGGCAAGCTACAACAATTCCAGTAGGAATATGTGTTAATCTTACAGCAGAAGATGTTTTGTTAATATGCTGTCCACCAGCGCCTGAAGCTCTGTATACATCCATTTTTATATCATCTGGATTAATTTGAACATTACTGTCATCATCATTTATTTCTGGTAATACTTCAACAGATGCAAAAGATGTATGTCTTCTTCCCCCTGCATCAAAAGGAGATATTCTAACTAATCTATGAACTCCATGCTCGCTTTTTAGATATCCATATGCATACTGACCTGACACTAAAAATGATACACTTTTTATTCCTGCTTCTTCTCCATCTTGATAATCTAGTTCTTCAAAAGTAAGGTTATTTGCCTCACACCATCTTGTATACATTCTATATAACATCTCTCCCCAATCCTGTGCTTCTGTTCCTCCAGCTCCTGGGTGAATTGTAACTATAGCGTTGTTAATATCATATTTACCTGCAAATAATGTAGATATTTCTAAACTATCCAATTCATTATCAATATCATTTGCTGTATGCTCCACTTCTTTTTTTATTTCATCATCATCATCAATTTTAAGTAATTCTAGCATTTCAGTTATTGTATGTATTTCTTGTTCTATTTTTTTATATTGATTACATTTTCTTTTTACTTCAGCAATTCTTGCTGAAACTTTACTTGAATTTTCAGCATCTTGCCAGAAATTGGGGTCTGCAGTTTGACTTTCTAAGTCTGAAAGCTCTTCCTCAAGCTTACCAATATGTAAAGATTCTCCTAAACTACGAATTTTAGCTATTTGATTTTGGTTTTGCTTTATTTTTTCCTCTAGTTCAAACATTAAAAGTCTCTCCTTCCAATTTTATTTTTACTTTAAGTTTCCATCATAAAAGTACATTTATAAATCCATATCATGATTATAAATTCCATTTTTAATTATATTATATGATGAATTTATATCTGGGATTTTTCTTCTTGTCTCTGTTGTCTCAGCCCTTATGTCTTTACTTCTAATTGATGAAACAAATAAATCATGACTAGTTACAATTTTAGGGGTTTTTCCATCATTATTAGCACGATCACATTTGCCACTTTCTGTCATAGTATATGGTTCGTCATAATATTCTAACCTGATCTCACTACTTTTTTCTTCAGGATTATATATTCTTATAAATCCAAAAACAGTATTTTTAAATCTTGCAATTGTAGTTTGAATATTAGGAGTAGAAGCCTTTTTTGCAATATTGTATAAATCTTCATGAAATCTATGCATTTGCTTACGACTTTCTCTAATTTTATATCTCATAAATTCATGAAAATCTTCTAGTGTTATTTCTTGCATAGCATCTATAGGCAATATATCTGCAATACTGTTACCATATAAACTTTTATGAACTGATTTATCAAACTTTATTATTGCTTTTTTAGCTCTATCAACGTCATAGGCATCTTCTGGATATTCTTCACAAAGCTTTTTATATTCGCTTTCTAATACTTCAAGTTTTCTCTCTCTTATGAATTTTTTCTCTGAATTTCTACAAAATTCCATAAACTCATCTTGTGTCATATTAAATGCTTTAGACATATTTTGTAATACATCACCTTTTCCTAAAGCTATTACATTTTTTCTTCCAATTCTCTTTTCAAGTAAATAAAATATTCTTACATAGTGGCTATATGAACTTTTTCTTTTTTTATCAAGTTTACTTCTAAGATATTCTGTATATCCTTCATTTAATGGAGAATTAATAACTTTTTTATGAACTTCATCATATATTTCTAATCCTGTAACATGTTTATTAGGATCTTGTTCTGTATCTAAATTCTTTGAAAAAACTGCATGTATAAGTTCATGTAAAATAGTTTTCATTAAACTATCTACTATTGGGCTTTTTATTAAGTTATGTAAAGTAAGAATTGGATATTTGTAATTATATACATAAATATTTCTGCGTATTAAATCATACTCTCCACTAATATTAAGTGATGTTGATCTATTAAATTTAAATTCTCTTAAGTTTCGTTCTAGTTGGATTTTAGGATAATCCTTTCCATAAACTTCAACAAAATCTTTATCCTTATTCCATAAAGTATTTATATAATTAATCAAATATGCTTTTATTTCATTATGATCTTGTTTTCTTATTTCCATTTCACTTCCTATCAGTATAACAAGAGGATACTCTATACTGTATCCTCTTATAATAATTTTAGCAATGCCTATTATATCATTATTTATATCAATCTTCAAGTATATTTTATGATTTTATGTAAATTTGTTATCCTTATTAATTTTCTAATTCTACATGGAATTCAATGAATTCCTCTTCATTCTTCGCATAAATTTTTCCACCATGTAACTCTATAATTTCCTTAGTTATCGCAAGTCCTAAGCCTGCCCCTCCACTCTTGCTTGTTCTTGCTTCATCTCCTCTATAAAATTTTTCAAATATTTTTTCCAATTTATACTCTGGTATTTTATCTCCATTGTTTTTAAATACTATATTAATTTTATTAGCTTCTCCTTTGATATCAATGTATATTGTAGTATTTTCATAACTATAATTAATTGCATTTTTAAGTAAATTTGCAAATGCTCTTGCTAATTTATCGCCATCTCCATAAAAATTTATATTACTTGATTTGCTATATTCACATTTTAATTTTTTTTCTTGTAACATTGGGTAAGTCTCTTCAATAAGTTGTTCTAATAAAAATGTTAAATCAATATTTTGTTTTGTAATTGGCATTGAATTTAGGTTATATCTTGTGATTTCGAAGAATTGGTTTGTTAAGTCTTCTACTCTTAGCGACTTATCTAGAGTTATTTTTAAATATTTTTCTTGTAAATTTTTGGGTATCTCTTTTTCATCTGTCAATAGTGTTAAATAACCTATAATTGATGTTAGTGGGGTTTTCAAGTCATGTGCCATATACATAATTAAGTCATTCTTTTTTTGCATTGCTTCTTTTGCTTCATTTTGACTAGATATTAGGTCTAATCTAATGCTATTCATTTTTCCTTCTAAGGTTAATAACTCATCTGGTAATTGTATTTCACGGTTTGGCTCTTTTAAAATTCCATCTACTGATGAAATTATTTCTACCATATTATTGCTAGAATTTCTAATAACTATAAATGTAGTAATTGCAAATATTATTAGATATATAAATATTAAAATTGTAGCTTTGTTTAAAGTACACCAATAATAAAATTCAGTACTTGCATCATATACTACATTTGCAATAAAATTATTATAAACTCCATCTATTAATATTAGAACAACACCATATGCAATTATGCTAAATAATAGTATTCGTGTTAACGACTTTATAGCTATTCTATTTTTTAGAACTTTTATTTCCTTATTGTTCATATACCATCCTTTCGTTCTCTTTGCTTGCTATTCGCCATTTTTCAAAATGGGTTTTGTCTAATTCTTGTTTTACGTTTGTTTATTATTCAATTTTATATCCTACACCCCATACTGTTTTTATAAACTTAGGATTTTTAGTATCTTCATTTAATTTTTCTCTTATCCTTCTTATGTGTACCATTACAGTATTATTATTTTCCAAGTAGCGTTCTTTCCAGACTTTTTCAAATAGCTCCTCTGAACTTACTACGTTTCCCCTGTTATTAGCTAAATAAAGCAATATATCAAATTCTAAAGGTGTTAAATCAATCTTTTCATTATATAAAAGACAAGTATGTGTTTCCTTATTTATCTCTAAACCATTTATATAAATGTTTTCATCTTCAGTTTTTGTATTATACTTCGTATATCTTCTAATCGCTGATTTTACTCGTGCAACAAGCTCAAGTGGGTTAAATGGCTTTGTAATGTAATCATCTGCTCCAAGTGTTAATCCCGTAATCTTGTCTCCTGCCTCGATTTTAGCTGTTAGCATTATGACTGGATATGTTAAACCTTTATCTCTAATCATCTTACATAATTCAAAACCATCAGTTTGTCCAATCATTACATCAAGAATTGCTAAATCAACATCTTTAGTATCAATACATTGAATTGCATCTTTTGATGTATAACATTTATATACTGTATAATCTTCGTTTTTTAAATATACTTCTACTAAATCAGCTATTTCCTTTTCATCATCTACTACTAAAACATTCATATTGTAATTCATTCCCTTCTATGGCACAAATCTGACAACTATACCTATTATTATTTTTCATAATAGTTTTATATTCTTAAAATTATTTATATTTTAACATATATTCTTAAGTATTTCACTAAATTATTAAAAAATTAAGAAAATTTTAAGTTTTTATTAAGCCTTTCTTAAAACATAATTGTAACATTTTTTGTATCATATAGATAATCTTTGAATTAATATAAAATCATTACCATCTGTGTTTTTCTAAAAGGAAAACAAGGATGGCGATGAATAAATATTAGTGAATGAAAGGAGAAATTAGATATGGGAAAAAAGAAAGAAAAAAAATTTAATGAAAAGAAATTTATAATTGCTGTTTTATTTATTGTTGTACTTGTTTATGTGTATATGAAGGTTGTAGTAAGTTCAGTAACTGCTCCATTTAATGAAGTTTCAACAAATACAGTTTCTAAAAGTTCTGGCTATAATATTATTAAGGCTGATAGTAATATGAATTATTCAGGTGTTGGACAAGAGAAGGTTTCAGATAAAGATGGATATTTTACTACATTTACAACTAGTGATAAAAATAAAAAAACATATATAGATTATAAACAAGGTGGAAATGCTTCATGGAGCCAGAATAAGTACTGGGGTGGCACTATGAATGAAAATGGCTGTGGCATAACTGTTATGTCTACAATTCTTAGTGGATATAATAAACATCACAATCCAGAGAACTTAAGAAAAAAGTATCAACCAGTATTAAATTATGATAATATGTCTAGTGAATTATCAAGTCAATATGGAATACGTAATTCTAACTTTTATTACGATGCTGTTCATTTATCATCTGAAAACATTATTAGTCATTTAAAGTCTAATAGACCAGTTATTATATGTGTATGGAATAAACCTAAGAATAATCGTTGGACAACCTCTTCACATTATATGTCATTACTTGCTTGTGATGATCATAATATTGTTTATGTTGCAAATCCTAATGGTGGAGAGAATGACAGTAAAAGTTCTGGTTGGTATAATATAGATGAAGTAACACCTTATATTGCAAAAGCACTTTTTATTGAAAGTTATACTTAAATTTCAATATGGGCATAGTGTTAATTCTTATTTTCAAAGGGAGCACAGCATTTACTGCTATGCCCCCTTTTAGCTAACATTAACTTGTTAGCAGGATGTACGTTATCCAAGACCGAAGTCTAAAGGATACGGTAAAATAATCATCACACCATATCCTCTGTTTTGCATTCTTTCAGTAATAATTTCGACAGCTGTCCCCTCTCTTCCTGCAATATGATTTTTGAGTTTTTGCTTTTCCCGCCACAGAAGCTCCTTATTACTGTGAAAATATACATACATTACAGAGTTTTGTATAACCTCTTTGTAAAATATACCTTCATATTGTCTATCAAAGCATTGTGGCGGAGTTAGTATCGGCTCTAACCGGATGAAGAACTGGGTTGGTGACTGAAATTCCCACATATGGTACAGGTTTGCTTCATCGACAAGCCTGCTTTCTTGTGGCATAACCTCTAGTGCAATTTCTTTCCAAATGCCTAATTCTTTCAGTATCTGGATTTTCTCGGCATAGCAGGGTTCAAGTCCTACAGCAGGATCATTACCTCCGCATACAACTTCTGACACTGGAACTTTTAAGATTTTCCAATGCTTTATTCTGTTTCCTTTGGTAATCCTGCTTGTAAAGTCTGCTATGCTTGTGACCATGTATAAATGCTCTCTTGTGAATGCACTATATACACAGCTTGAATTAGGTATGGATTTTCGTATCCACTGCACAGATTCACATCCTTTCAAAAATGTTGTAAATAAATTATAACACCTTTTTATGTAAATGTAAACTCTTATCAATTTAAAAGAGTATTTAAATTGCTATAATCATCAATACCCTTTTATTTATATTAATTTTTTTCTTTTAAAATCAACTTCATTTCTTCTTGTCTTTTAACTTTTTTAGTTGTTGTTTTTATTAATTCTTCACTTGATAAAATCATATTTTGTATATGCTTATATCTAGGAAATGTTGTGTTTATTTTCTTAATCTCGTCCCAAATAATCTTGTATAATTCATCTTCACTTTTATCACTATATTTCTCTTTTGTAATCTCTCTATCATATACAATTTTTACTGATAATTTTATATCATTTTTATCATTTTCATCAGGAAGTCCAAATACCATACACTCTTCAACTAAATCTAATCTATTGATTATAGTTTCAAGTTCCTCTGGAAATATTTTCTTTCCATTTTTTAGGACAATCATACTTTTACTTCTACCAGTTATAAATAAATATCCATCTTCATCAAAGTATCCTAAGTCACCAGTATAAAACCATCCATCTTTTAATACGTTTTTAGTTTCTTCTTGCATTTCGTAATATCCAAGCATTACATTTGGGCCTTTTACTCTAATGTCACCTATTCCATTTTCATCTTTATCTACAATTTCAATTGTATCATTTAATGCAGGAATTCCAACTGATCCATTACGTCTATATTCATAACTTTCCATTGCAATTACAGGGGATGTCTCAGATAATCCATATCCTTGAGCTGTTTCAACTCCTAAATCATTAAAACCTTGTAAAATCTCAGCATCAGCTGGAGCTCCACCAGAAATTACAAATCTTAATTCTCCTCCTAGTGCTGATAATACTTGTTTGAATAATTTTCTTCTAACATCAATATGTAGTTTTAATAAAAAGTTACTAATTTTAATTGCATTTTTAATCAGCTTAGTTTTTCCTTGTTTTTCAATTTCTTTCATTATTGCTTTATATATTGCTTCATTAAGTACTGGAACCCCAACAAATATTGAAACCTTATATTCATTTAAATTTTGTTTTATATATCTAAGTCCATCAGGAAATACTGTTTTTACTCCACATGCTAACATCATTATTAAACATGTTGAACCAAATATATGATGAAATGGTAAAAAGGCTATGTTTGTATCAGTGTTTCTAATATCTTCTACACATCTCATTGCAAATATATTAGATGCAACATTTTTTTGTGATAACATTACTGCTTTTGACTTTGATGTAGTTCCTGATGTAAATAGCAAAATGTTCATTTTATTTTCATCTATTTTTGCATCTATATATTCTTTTTTACCTTTATTTAATAATTCATTTCCTTTTTTTAGTAATTGGTTTATAGATTTAAAATTATTATTATCCCCCATACAAATATATTCTGTTAATTGAGTATTATTTTCTCCTTTTATTTTTTCTATCTTATCTGTTAATTTTTCATCAAATATAATACAGTCAGCTTTACTTCTAATTAGAGAGTTTTCAAGTTCATCATATTGCAAATCTTTGTCTAAAGGAACTGATGTTATTCCTCCAAGTAAGTTTGCTAAATGAGACAATGCCCATTCATATCTATTTTTTCCAATAATTGCTACTCTTTTACCTTTAAATCCCATTTGGTATAATGCTGTTCCTAGCTTATTAATGTCTTCTAATAGTCTTTCATAAGTTATGTTTTCGTAATTTATTTTTCCATCTTTTTTATTCTTAACTACAAAGGCTATACTGTTTTTATATTCTTCTTTTGAATTATAGATTATCTCCTTGATGTTATCAAATTCTTGTATTTCAGGTTTTTTAATTTTCATATTGACCCCTTCTTCATTTACTTTACATTATATTTTATCATATTAATTTCATAATGTCTTTATACTAGGCGGTCAGTTGTTAGATAAAAATACTTTCAATTTTCTCTTAAATCTTATTTCTTGCTTAAAGTTCTTGTTACACTGTTAATAAACCCTTCATATACTTTATTTGCATCAACCTCTCTATTTTTCTTTATTCTATAAATTAGGCTTGAACATGTAACTCCAAATATTGCAGATGCTATTGCATCAACATCTGCATCATAAAATTCACCATTTTTTATTCCCTGTTCTACAATCTTTTTTATAATATCAATATATTCAAAAACAGCATTTTTGCATTTTTTGCTTTTTTCATCTTCTCCCCACATTTGTGAGAATATAACGTTTAAAAATGTTTCATATTTGACTGTTACCTTTATTTGGACTAAAATAATAGCTTTTATCTTATCTAACTCTGTTTCACATTTTTCCGTTTTTATTTCTATACTATTTCTTAAAAGCTTCATTCCTTCTTCAAGTAGAGTATCAAATATATCCTCTTTTTTAGCAAAATGGTAATATAATGAGCCTTTTGCTACACCTGCTATTGCTGTAATTTCCTCAATACTTGCATTATCATAACCTTTATCAGCAAAAACTTTTATTGCTGTATTAAATATTCTTCTTTTTGTTTTATTCATATATTTTCTTTTTCCTTTTTATATATTAGCAATTTGCATTATCTAAGTTTTTCAGTTAACATTTTTATTGTATTTCGTATTTTATTATTTTGTTATGCTTTTATATCTTTTACAGATTTTATTAAAAATTTACAATCGTTACTTACAAGCTCAGAATTTATTGCATCATCATAAGTAAAAAACTTATAGCCTGTACACTTTTCAGGCTCCATGATATTTATATTTCCATTTATATATCTTCCTTTAAATATTACAAATATCCAATTTTCATTATCCTTAGGACAGTGATAAATTCCTATTGGATTTGATAAATCAATGTTTACTTCGTCTCCCATTTCTTCTTGCATTTCACGTATAATTGCTGACTTGAAGTTAACATCACTACTTTCAACGCCTCCTCCAACATCTTCATAATGTCCATTTTCATCACGACATTTTGGCCCACGTTGTTGTAGTAAGATTTTACCGTTTTTATCTTCAATATGTACAATTACTCCTACTCTTTTATTTTCAAAATTAAATTTATCTATATCATTTTTATTAACTTGGCGATCCATTTTATAAAATCTCATAATTATACCTCAATCTGTTTTTATTTATATTATCATAAAAAGCATTAACTTTCAATGTATAAATATTAAATTTTTTATAAGGTGAGTTTGTATAGTTTAATTAGTATAAATAATAACGAACCTATTAATATAATAAGTCCGCTTGTTATTTATCCTTTATATTGACCACCGTTAATATGCATTACTTGACCTGTAACATATGAAGAATCATCACTTGCAAGATATATAAATAGTGGTGCTATTTCATAAGGATGACCTGCTCTTCCCATTGGTGCATCAGAACCAAGTGTTGGAATTTTCTCAGCATCCCAGCATGCTGGTTGTAAAGGTGTCCAAAATACTCCTGGAGAAACAGCATTTACTCGTATATTTTTATCTGCTAAGTTTGTAGACAAAGCTCTTGTAAATCCAACAATTGCTCCTTTGCTTGTAACATAATCGATTAGTTCAGGTTCTCCTTGGAAAGCTGTTATTGATGTTACATTTATTATGCTTGCCCCAGGCTTCATATATTTTAAAGCTCTTTTTGTTAAATAGAACATTGAAAAAATATTTGTATGCATTGTTAATTCAAATTGTTCATCGGTTATATCTAGTAAGCTTTTTTGCTGGTATTGTACTCCTGCGTTATTTACTAAAATATCAATTTTCTCATACTGATTAATTGTATCATTTACAACTTTAGCGCAAAACCTAGTATCCTTCAAATCTCCTGAAATTAATGTACAACAACCTCCAAGAGCTTCAATAAATTCTTTAGTATCCTGTGCATCTTTATGTTCATCATAATAAACAATTACTACTTTTGCTCCTTCTTTTGCAAAGCCTACAGCAGTAGCTCTTCCCAGTCCTGAATCTCCTCCTGTAATAATTGCAACTTTGTTATAAAGTTTTCCTGATGCTTTATAGTATGGGTTGTTGAATATAGGTTTCGGTGTCATTAGATATTCCATTCCTGGTTGCTTATCTTGATGTTGTGGTGGAAACTCTATCTTATATTGTTTACATATTGAGCCATATCCTTGTTCATTTATGTATTTTAATCCATAATCGTCTTGACCATTATTGTTTGAAACATAATATTTATAATCCATTTTCCCCTCCTAAATTATTATATTCAATAATAATTTATTTGTTGAATAATGGATTATATTTTTAATCTTATATATTTATAGATTTTAAATTAAGTATACACTGTCTGGGCTGATTGTTCCATTCTTAGTATATATTAGCCAGTCTGTAACGTCTTCTACTGTAAACCATGCTTCATCATCTTTTTTCATATTAACATCGTTATATGGCTCTTGTGTAAGTTTTCCCTTAAATTTATCACAGTCAAATCCTATTAGTTCAAACCATATATGCTCTAATTGCCCATCTTCATCTTTTAGTCCAATTTTAATTATTATTTCATTTTCTTTATTTTTAGAATATTCTTTTACATAATTAAATTTTTCCATTGCTAGTGCTTTCATTCTGGCTGTTTCATTATCACTTATAAAGAATATAGGATTATCACCCCAAAGTTCATCATATAATGATACTTTACTTATCTTCCCTTTTTTCTCATCTTCTTCATCTTTATATAAAAATATTATACTTGTCTTACTATTATGTCCATCTTTTCTATCTTTTGCACTTCCTAAGTCAAGTCCTTTGTATTCTTTTAATCCTTCTGTCCATGATTTACATGTAACTACAATAGGATCTCTATTTATTAAAATTCCAATATATGCACTCTCATTTCTTGGGTCTAATTCTCCTACTTTATCAATTAAATACATTGCATATGTATTTATTAAATTATAATGATTTCTATAATTCTCTTTACTTGATTGTAATATCTCAAGTTCTGTTATTCCACATCTACAAAGTCCATGTGTATGTAGCCATACTTCGTCATTTTCTCCTGATACTGCTTGTACTGTAAATAAATATTTTGTGCTCGGTAAAATCTTACTTTCTGCCATCATTCTAACCCACTTACCTGGTAGCATTTTCTCTGCACTCTCATCAAGTACTCCTATTAAATCAGGAACTATAGCAAGTGCTAATTTTAGTTGCAAGTGGAAACATTTTTGTGGTTTGTTATCAAATTTCATAAATAGTGTTAGTGATTTTTTTGCATTCATTATTGCTTTTGCTTCGTCTTCTTTAAATATTAAATTATTTCTTAAGTAGTATTCTGGTATTGAAAAATCACCTGGATAGAATTCTATTTCATATTCATCTCCTTCATAACTCACTTTCATACTTCCGTGGTTCTTCCTGTGACAAATATTTCTTTTCTAATAATTTCACTCCTTCAACTTTTGACACTTTGTCAAATATACCATCTACTAAATCTTGATTCTCATCTTTTGGTACAACCAACATATATGATTTTTCTTCCCAATATCCAAGTGGCTGTTCCTTTAGTACTTCTTTTTTAAATAACATTTTTATCCTCCCTAAATACTTTATCTATATAGTTTGTTTTATAAATTTCTATTAGTATAATATCACAAATGTTATTATTTTTCAATAATGAATTTTATCTTAAATAAGAATTTAGGTGATAAAGTTTTCCTTATCACCTCTTTTAGAACCATTTTTTCTGGAATGGTAAAACCAACTTTATATGCCTATTTTTAACTAGAATAGTAAAATTGCTTTTAACATAATAATATAATTTGAATATAGTTTGAATTTAACCAGTCCAACTGCTCTCTTAGTAATTTTTGATATTTTAATTGTTCCAAATTTGTAATTTTTTTATTCAAATTAATTACATTGTAGTATTCTTTATCTACAGGTATCATATTATTAAAGTTTACTGCTCCTAATTCTCCATTTTTGATTTTAGAAAAATCCATTTTGTTTTTCATTTGCTTATGCTTAGGTTTTGGACTTGACAATAGTGCAAAATATTCTAAGTCCTCTATTTTAAATAGAATGCCAATAAAAGGTCTTAAGTCTTTTTTATTCTTATTATATGAAACTTTATTGTCAAATTCTCTTAAGTAGTCACAATAACTTGGATTTACTTTAACAATTCTTAAATTTATAATCATAAAATTCTCCTTTCTTTATATTTTATATCTTACTAATATTATAAACTAAAATATTTAAAAGGATTAGAGCATCACCCTAATCCTTCTTTTTTAAGTTCCAATTTATGGCTGGATACACCAACTTTTTGCTATTTCTAGCAATAATATTATATGTAATTTATATAATTTTATTGCTTTCTTTATTTAAAATATATCATATTTGTATATTGTTTGTCAATAACTTTATTGTTGTTTTTCGTTAACAAAATACGACAAATTATTCTTACTCTAGCTTATTCTAAAATGTCCAATAACATTTTCGTTTCCATATAGTTCCAATATATCTTCTTCATAACTTGTTTGAAATGGATTTGCATGATGTATTAAAAATGGAATACCTTTTTTATTTCTTTTATTTGACACTATTCCTATATGTTCATTAAATACAACAATATCTCCACCTTGCCATTCTTCTATTTTTGAAAGGTCTGTTGTAAGTGAAATACTATTGTTTTTAAAATATACATTCAGATTTCTTACTCTTCTAAAGTCTATATTTTTATCTACCTTTTCTATATTATATTTCTCGTTATTATTAACAATATCTTCATTCACTAATTCCATTAAGTCATATCCAGCATCTTTTAATCCAAATGCAACAACATCAGTACATACTCCATACCCATCATCAGGATACCCTGTTCCATAATAAGCACTCTTATACTTTGGTTTTGTTGCAATATATTTTTTCACATTTTCTAATATATCAGTTTGATCATCTATCCCATCCTCATCTTTGTCGACCTGACTAATATATGTCGTAATGTTAAAGTCTTTATTGCTATATGATTTATGAGGAATAATGTTTATTTTGTATAGTCCCCATATTAGTACAATTGCTAAAATAATTGCTACTATAATAATTATTATTTTCTTTTTCATATTTTTCTTCCTATTATACTTTTGGTTGTATTATATAATAGGAATGTTAAAAATTCAATAATCACTTACTATTTAATATGCTCCTTTATATATATACCAATATGAACCAGATACTCCACCATTTGGATATGTAGACTTAGAAGTTGATGTTACATCACTATATTGTGTTGTTCCTTTTGAATATCTTGTTCGTTTTATTGCTGTTTTAGTCCTCTGTCGTTGTCCGTGAAGTCCAATTTTCAAATTCTGTCAAAACTGAAGTAGTATATGAATCACGGTAATAATTCTCAATCTTTCCATATCCATACCTTCTATAATATCCAGTACCACT
Organism: uncultured Clostridia bacterium; assembly: GCA_949746675.1. Lineage (GTDB taxonomy): Bacteria > Bacillota > Clostridia > TANB77 > CAG-508 > CAG-793. Next base: position 487 of record CATKDT010000068.1, on the reverse strand, counting down.
TCCTTGAGCCATTCTTGCATTAGCACTCTTACATGTAAAATCTCCAGTAGTACTATTAAAAGTATAACTTTTGTATGCGTATGAATTTCCTGCTATAGAATAATTCCATGTTTTCCATTCTCCCCAATTTCCTTCTTCATAATAGGTTTCAGCTACAGTATTCCACTTTGTCCAAGTATATAGTTTAGTTGATCCTGATGTTGTTTTTGTACTACTATTATTTTTTGCATCATATACTATAACTTTACAATTATGGCTTCCCATACTCAATCCTGTTATTGTTTTGCTCTTTGTTACGTTTGAAGTTGTTGCACTACATGTCTCTGTTCCTTTTAATACATTGTCAACATAGAATTCAAACTTAACAGCTCCTGATTTATTATCTGTTGCTGTTGCACTTAAAGTTATTCCTGTTTCTGAATACTTAGTTGTTGTAAATGTTGTTATGCTTGGCCCTTCATTATCAAAATTAAATGCTTCACTTCTT
>CATKDT010000067.1 GCA_949746675.1 uncultured Clostridia bacterium | reverse complement strand
GGAATGAACTCTGTATTGTACAGGGCTCATTCCTTTTAATTTGCCTTTAATCCTTTTATTATTATAATAATCTATATATTCTATTATATCTTTTTCTAATTCTTCTATTGTTTTATATTTTTTCATATAAAACAATTCTGATTTCAATAATCCAAAGAAATTTTCAGCTAATGAATTATCTAAACAATTCCCTTTTCTTGACATGCTTTGTCTAATTCCTTTTTCTTTTAATAAGTGCTGATATTGTTTCATTTGATATTGCCATCCTTGATCTGAATGTAAAATTAGATTAGTATTATTAGGTATTTTGTTAAATGCTTTTTCTAGCATATCAACCACTTGTGCAAACACAGGATGTCTTGATACATTAAAACTAATTACCTCTCCATTAAATAAATCTACTATTGGCGATAAATAAAGTTTTTCATTATGTACTTTAAATTCTGTTACATCTGTAACCCATTTTTTATTTGGTTCTTCAGCTTCAAATTCACGATTCAGTAAATTGTCACAAATTTTTCCTACTTCACCTTTATATGATTTATATTTTTGGGTTCTAACAAAGCATTGTAATCCTAATTCTTTCATAAGTTTTGAAACTGTTTTATGATTTATATTGTATCCTCTATTATGAAGCTCCATAGTAATTCTTCTATATCCATATCTTCCTTTGTTCTCGTGATAAATAGCTGCAATTTCTTCTTTTATATCTTTGTATTTATCTGGTTGTTTTAGTCTATTTAATTGGTAATAAAATGTACTTCTTGTTACTTCAGCATATTTTAAAAAAGCCCCTAACTTAAATTCATGCCTTAACTCATCTATCACGATTACTTTTTCTATTGTTCTGGCTTTGTTCTTTTCTGAACTAAGGCTTGCAATTTTTTTAAGTATGCATTTTCCATTCTAAGTCTTTGTACTTCTTCTATTAAATCTTCTTCATTTTCTTTAGATAATTTCTTTTTTCTTCGTTTAGAACTCATATTTTTATTTCTACCACGTCGCTCTTCATAAAGTGCTTGTGGCCCTTCCTCATAATATATACGTTCCCATTTTAATACTGCTACTTCTTGTGGAACATTAAAATAAATAGCCGTTTCTGATGCAGATAAATGGTTTTCATGCATATATTCTACCACTTTCTGTTTAAATTTTCCATCATATTTATTATTTTTGTTTTTGACTATTCCAACTATTCCATGTGCCTCATAATGTTTACACCATCTCCTTACTGTTTCAGAACTTGGAATATTGAAATATTTAGCAGTACTACCATATCCGTGATATTCTTCTATGCAATATTTAATTACTTCTAATTTAAATTCATTTGAGTATTTTGACATGAAAATGAACCCTCCTTATTAAACTTTTTTTGTCTAATAATTTGGGTTCACTTCACTAATAATTATACCTCTTTTAAATTATCTTATTTTTGGTTGGGCTGGCTAGATTCGAACTAGCGCATGCATGAGTCAAAGTCATGTGCCTTACCGCTTGGCTACAGCCCAATGTATAAAAATGGGGTAGAGTGTGGGATTCGAACCCACGATCTCCAGTGCCACAAACTGGCGTGTTAACCAACTACACTAAATCTACCATTTGTTCGTAAACACATATATTATTTTATCCCATTTTTGTAATATTGTCAATCAATTTTTAAAAAATTATTCAATATAATTCATTTTTTATATATTTTAACTATTATTTGCTTTATTATTCTTTAATTTTCATTATTCAGCTCTTGCTTGTACTACAGTTCTATCTTCATTATTATCATCTCCATAACATGTTGATAGAGATATTACTCTTGCTCCATTTGTACCTTCTGAAGCATAATCAAAATCATTTGCTGCTGTTTGGAATACATTATAAACTGTATATTTTACTCTTTGATGTCCATTATATAAATCTGTAACATAAATAACATCATTTTGTTTTAGATTTTCTATATTTGAAAAGTGTGTTCCATTTCTATAATTATGGCCAAATACTACTGTATTTCCAACTTTATTTAATCCTGGTCCATAGTTTATTCCAGGTGCAACTTCTGATGATCCTGAATTAAATCTTTCTAATATAGGCATCTTTTCTGGTGATAATTTAATTGATGGAATTTCTATATATCCGGCTAAAGCATATCCTTTATAGTTTTGTTTTCTTACTTCTGGTTCTCCAGTTGTTGATGGATCTTGTGTTTCTTCTGTTAGAGTATTTACATCTATAAATGTTGAACCATTATTGTTTGTTGTATTTCTGTTAGAATTTCCATTCCCTGTATTATTTCCTGGTCCTTGTACTGAGCTATATCCTGGTCTTCTAATATTATTCTCTGCTTCATTTATTGCATCACCAGCTTCTCTTCGCTCTGCATTTTTTCTATAAACATCATATCCCCAGTATCCTAATAATGCTACAATCACTATTGCAACTATTATTGATATTATAATTAATATTTTACTAAATTTTTTCTCAGACATAATTTTTATCCTTTCTATGACTTTAATTGCTGTCTAATTAATCTCTAATTTTTTTCCGCCTAATATATGAAAATGTAGATGTTTTACTACTTGTCCTGCATTTTCTCCATTGTTTGTTACTACTCTAAATCCATCTTTATCTAAGCCTTGTTCTATAGCTATTTTCTTTATTACTTCTACAAGATGTGCCAAAAGTTCATTATTTTCTAATTCCATTAAATTTTCTATATGTATCTTTGGTACAACTAGAATATGAATAGGAGCTAATGGATTTATGTCATTAAAAGCTATTACTGTATCATCTTCATATACTTTTGTTGATGGAATTTCGTTATTAATTATTTTACAAAAAATGCAGTCATCTTTCATTTTATCTTTTTCCTTTCACTTACTAACATTCGTTCATCATCATCCATCATTTTCTTCGAAAATAATGTCTGACAATTCTTTTTGCTTTGTTCGCTCATCGCCATCTATGATTTTCTTTGAAAATCGTGGATGGCAATTCTTTTAATATTGGTCTATTCTTCACCATCTATGCTTTTCTAATTTCTATATTATTATACCATATTTTGTATAAAAGTGTAAACCTTTTTTTGTAATTTAATCTATACAATTTTTCCTTCTACATCTATTCCATTTGTCTCAAGTACTTTTACCTTTTTTATTTGATTTTGTAAATCCTGGTTAGTTTTTACTTTTACTAAAATATAGTTTTGAGTATGTCCTTTAAAATATTCATTTTCTCTTTCTTCAAATAATACGTATATCTCTTTTCCTTTAAGTTCCTCATTATATTCAATTTGGTTTTTGTCTGATAATTCTAGTAGCTTTTTACTTCTTTGTTCTTTTATTTGCTCATCTATTTGCATTGGCATGCTAATTGCCTTTGTTCCATTTCTTTTTGAATATTTAAAAATATGCATTTTATAAAACTTTATTTCTTTTAGGAAATTGTAAGTTTTGTTAAATTCCTCTGTGCTTTCTCCGTGGAAAGCCTACAATTATATCTGTTGTAAGTATTACATCACTGTATATTTCTCTTAGTATTTTTACTATATTTCTAAATTCTTCTATTGTATATCTTCTATTCATTCTCTTCAATGTTTCGTCACAACCACTTTGTAACGATAAATGAAAATGATGACATATCTTGTCTAATTTTGTAAGTCTATGTAGAAATTCTTTGGTTATTAACTTTGGCTCTATTGAGCCTAGTCTAATTCTTTCTATCTCTTTAATTTTGTTTATTTGTTCTAATAATTCTATTAGTCTAAAGCCACCTGTCATTAAATCATCTTTTTCGTCGAACTGTATATATTTGTCATCATAATTATATTGCTTTCGATATTGTTCAACTTTATCACTTTTAAAGTCTTTTCCATAAGATGCTATATGTATTCCTGTTAATATTACTTCTTTTATTCCTTGTTTTGCTATTTCTTCAATCTCTTTTATTATATTTTGTGGTTCTCTACTACGTACTTTTCCACGTGCGAATGGGATTATACAATACGAACAAAATCTATCACAGCCATCTTGTACTTTTATTACAGCTCTTGTTTGTTCTGTATAAGTAACTGTTCCAAAATCGTGAAATTCACTTTCAAGCATTACATCTGTTACTATTGTACTTTCTTTTTTATTTTTTATATATTCTTCCACAATTTGTACTATCTCATTTTTTTCATTAGTTCCTAAGATTAAATCTACTTCTGGTATTTTTAATATCTCTTCTTTTGCAACTTGAGCATAACAACCACATGCTACAACTATAGCATGTGGATTTTTTTGTTTTATTCTTCTAAGCATTTGCCTAGATTTTCTTTGGGCCATATTAGTAACACTACAAGTATTTACTATGTGGATGTCTATATTATTTTCATTATTTTCATTATAATTTACAATTTCATATCCACTACTTTTGAATTTTTGTTCCATTGCATTTGTTTCGTATTGATTTGTTTTGCAACCTAGTGTTATAAATGATACTCTTTTTGGTTCTATCATACTGTTTTCACTCTTTCATATTTAGTTCCATTTTAGTTTAAATATATTTTTTAAATTTATATGAATGTTTTATAAATCCATTATTTTCATAGAATTTATGTGCTTTTTCATTGTCTATATAACTTGTTAATTCTACTACATCACATGCCTTATCATCTGCATAATTAATTGCGTTTTGTAATAATTCTTTTCCAATTCCTCTGTTTCTAAAATTTTCGTCAACAATTAAATCTTCAATAAAAATTTGTTTCTTCACCCTATGTAATTTCATTTGGAGTTCTGCTGTTAATATTCCTACAATTTGTTTATTCTCAATTGCAACAACATAATAACTATTCTCATCAGTTAATTTTAACTTATATATTTCTTGAAATTTATCATAATTAAGACTTTCTTTATATAGCTGTTTCATTATTTCAAATACTTTTTCTAAGTCATTTAAGGTTATTCTTCTTATTTCCATTTTTTCTCCTAAAATTGATTTCTATTTTGGTATTATTATTCTAATTAATCTACTTATTGTTCGTATAAGTTGTGGTTGGGGTACTGTGATTCGAACACAGGAAATGTCGGAGTCAGAGTCCGATGCCTTACCGCTTGGCGATACCCCAGTATTAATACATATTGCTTTCTAGACAGATGTATTGTATAATATATGTATATTAAATAAAAATTTGAAAGGTTGTGTCTTTATGGAGTTAAGTCCTAGTCAATTTCGGTGTCCTTATGTCTCAGGTTCATTAAGCGGAGTCCTTAAAATGTTCGTCTACTTAAATAATACCTTGGTAGCGATGGGCCTCACTAATAATTGTGCTGGTATAATCTCTACTAAGTACCCTGAATACTATGACGCACTTCTTGTATATTTTAAGACTAATTTTCCAGAATACGATTGGATGTAGGAAAAATAACCTTTTGGGGAAGAGCCAAACTCTTCCCCTATTTTTATATAATTGAAAAGTTTTCTGTTTTAAATCACTATACTTAACTTTCTTATATAATAGGTCTATTTTTATTGTCTAAAAGCCTTTTTTCCTAGATATTTAGCTTCTTCACCTAATTGGTTTTCAATATTTAATAGTCTGTTATATTTAGCAACTCTATCAGTTCTACATGGTGCACCTGTTTTGATTTGTCCAGCATTTGTTGCAACTGCAACATCAGCTAATGTTGTGTCTTCAGTTTCACCACTTCTATGTGATACTACTGCTGTATATCCATTTCTCTTTGCAAGCTCTATTGCATCTAATGTTTCTGTTAATGTTCCAATTTGGTTTAATTTTATTAATATGCTGTTTGCTGTTTTATTGTCTAATCCTTTTTGTAATCTCTTTATATTTGTTACAAATAAGTCGTCTCCAACTAATTGTACATGATCTCCTAATCTATCAGTAAGCTTTTTCCAGTTCTCCCAATCTTCTTCTGCTAAACCATCTTCTATTGATATTAATGGATATTTTTCTGTTAAAGAAGCTAACCAATCAATCATTTCATCAACTGTTTTTAGTTCCTTAGTTTTCCAGAAATAATATTTTCCTTCTTCACCAATCTTTTTAGCTTCATCATACATTTCTGTTGATGCAATATCTGTTGCTAGAGCTATTTCTTCTCCTGGTTTATATCCAGCTTTCTTTATAGCTTCTACTAATAATTCAAGAGCTTCTTCATCGTTTTCTAAGTTTGGTGCAAATCCACCTTCGTCTCCTACACCAGCTCCTAATCCTTTTTCTTTTAATATTCCCTTTAATGTATGATATACTTCAGCACACCAACGTAGTGCTTCAGTAAAGTTTGGTGCTCCAACTGGCATAATCATAAATTCTTGTGAACTTACTGTATTTTCAGCATGTTTTCCACCATTTAATACATTCATCATTGGAACTGGTAATGTTTTAGCATTTGTTCCACCAATATAGTTATATAATTCCATTCCTAAAGAAGCTGCTGCAGCTTTTGCTACTGCTAATGATACACCTAATGTAGCATTTGCTCCTAATTTTCCTTTATTTTCTGTTCCATCAATATCAATTAATGCTTTATCAATTTGTACTTGATCATAAACATTCATTCCAACTAATTTTGGAGCTACTATATCATTTACATTTGCAACTGCTTTAAGTACTCCTTTTCCCATATATCTTGATTTGTCACCATCTCTTAGTTCAACAGCTTCGAAACTTCCTGTTGATGCTCCAGATGGAACCATTGATACTCCACTAAATCCACCTTCAGTAATAACCTCAACTTGTACTGTTGGATTTCCTCTAGAGTCCATAACCTCTAATGCTCTTACATCTTCAATTTCTAAATAATCTTTCATAATTATTAAGTCCTTTCTTTTATATCTTAGCATGCTAAAATATAATATTTATTTTATATTTACTTTTAGTAAATTTAAAATCTAATTAAATTTTTAAAAACGGATTTCTAATAACATTTTCCTCTTCTTCCGCTTCTTCATCGTCATTTTTATTTTCTTCAAGTTTTAATTTTTGGCTATGTATAACTGGTTTAATTCTGCCCTCTTCCTTATATCCTTCAACTAGCAACTTACTTTTAAAATTTAAACTTTCTAACGGTATATTTAAATACTTATATGTCCATACTATACGTCTTTGCTCATCATTATATTTTGAATTTATTAAATCATTATAATGATATTCTATCGTAAAAGTTGTATTATCCATTACTATTGTTATATTAGTCCATTTTTTATTGTCTACTTTTTTTATTTCTTTTATTAAGCCATATAATTTCTTTAAACTTTTGTTGTATGCTTCTTCATCAATTCCATACTTTTCAGGAACTTCATAACAATTAACAGGATTTGCTTTTATTAATCTTTTTGGAAAATAATAAAAATACATTTCCCCATTTTTGTTTTCTAAAACAGACGCATATAAGCAAATACTTTTCCAAGTATCTGGTATTAATTTTATTAATAGTTTTTGTATTTCTTCATATAAGTTTTGTATTTTATCTTGCATAATTTATGATATCCTTTCTCAGGCACACATTATTATGTTTTATGTACATGATATTATTAGATAAACTTGCTATTTTATTAATTTAGCAATTTTATAAAATATATCAATATTTTGTTATTCTTTTACTATTAAGCTTTCACCAGTCATTTCATCTGGTTGCTCTAATCCCATTAATTCCAATAGTGTTGGTGCTAAATCTGCTAGTCTACCATTTTTTAAATTTGCATTTTCCTCTCCATAAAGTACTAGTGGTACTGGATTTGTTGTATGTGATGTTAATGGTTCTCCAGTTTTATAATCTATTTCTTGTTCACAGTTACCATGATCTGCTGTAAGTAATAGTTTACCATTATGTTTTGATAATGCATCTACTATTTTTCCAACACATTCATCAATTGCTTCAACTGCTTTTATTGCTGCTTCTAGATTTCCTGTATGTCCTACCATATCAGGGTTTGCAAAGTTTAATATAATTGCATCATATTTTTCACTGTTTATAGCATCTACTACTTTCTCAGTTACTTCATACGCGCTCATTTCAGGTTTCAGATCATATGTTTCAACTTTTGGAGATGGTACTAATATCCTATCTTCTCCTCTATATGGTTCTTCTCTTCCGCCATTGAAGAAAAATGTAACATGTGCATATTTCTCAGTTTCAGCAATTCTTAATTGATTTAAATTTTTACTACTTACATATTCTCCAAATGTATTTTTTAAAGTTTGTGGTTTAAATGCCACCTTTACATTTGGTATAGTTTCATCATATTGAGTCATACAAACAAAGTTTAACTTTATTTTTTTAGTTTCAAATTCTTTAAAGTCTGGATCAACTAGAGTTCTTGTGATTTGTCTTGCTCTATCTGGTCTAAAGTTAAAGAATATTACTGAATCACCATCTTCTATTGTAGCAATTGGCTTGTCACCATTAGTTATAACTGTTGGTACAACGAATTCATCAAATACCTCTTTTTGATAAGAACTTTCAATTGCTTGAACTGCACTTGTAGCATTTTCTCCAACACCATTTACCATAGCATCATATGCTTTTTGTTCTCTTTCCCATCTTTTATCTCTGTCCATTACATAAAATCTTCCAGAGATAGTCGCTATTTTTCCAACACCTTTTTCTTTCATTTTTTCTTCAAGTTTTTGGATATAACCTTCTCCTGATGCTGGTAATGTATCCCTTCCATCCATAAAACAATGTACATAAACATCTTCTAGTCCTTTTCTTTTAGCAAGTTCTAATAAACCATATAAATGTCTTTCATGACTATGAACTCCACCATCTGATAATAATCCTAAAATGTGTAATTTTTTGTTATTTGTTTTACAATTTTCTACTGCTTCAACAAATTCTGGGATACTGAAGAAATCACCATCTTCTATTGATTTTGTAATTCTTGTTAGTTCTTGATAAACAATTCTTCCTGCTCCTATATTTGTGTGACCTACTTCTGAGTTTCCCATTTGTCCTTCTGGTAGGCCTACAGCTTCACCACTTGCATATACTTCTGCTGTTGGACATGTCATCATTAGTTTATCGATATTAGGTTTATTTGCTTTTGCAACTGCATTTCCTTCTTCAATAGGATTTTTTCCAAAACCATCTAATATCATTAGCATTGTTACTTTTTTTCCCATTTTCTATCTCCCCTCTAATTGTCGAAATTTACTATCTTAGAAAATTCGTCTACCTTTAAACTTGCACCGCCTACTAAGCCTCCATCTATGTCAGACATAGTAAATAATTCCTTTGCATTTGCACTCTTTACACTTCCTCCATAAAGTATTGTAATATCATCACTTTGGAATTTTTCTTTTATTTTTTCTCTTATTATTTTGCACATGTTATTTGCATCTTCCGATGTTGCTGTTTTTCCTGTGCCTATTGCCCAAATTGGTTCATATGCAATTATTATATTTTGTAAATCTTCTACTGTAAGTTCTTCTAGTGCTTTTAAAATTTGCATTGTAACAACTTCTTCTGCTTCTCCATTTTCACGTTGTTCTAATGTTTCTCCAACACAAACTATTGGTTTTAATTCGTGTTTTAGTGCTGATTTTATTTTTTTGTTAACTGTTTCATCGGTTTCATTAAAATACTGTCTTCTTTCAGAATGTCCTATTATTATATATTCAACATTTATACATTTTAACATTTCAGGTGCTACTTCTCCAGTATATGCTCCATTTTCTTCCCAGTGCATATTTTGCGCTCCTATGTGTATATTTGTTTCTTGAACTGTTAGTAATGAATAGAATAAATCTGTATATGGTACACATAATATTGTTTCGTTTTTTGTATCCTTAACATTTGGTGCTAATGCATTTATGAAATCTATTGCTTCATTTGGAAGCATATTCATTTTCCAGTTTCCTGCTATTACTTTTCTTCTCATATTGCCTCCTTTTAGACAATTTACTCCTCACTATTGAAGATTTTTAGTAAAGTCTTCAATATAGTAATTCGCATTTATATATATTAATTTTTCTCAGCTATGCATTCAATACCTGGAAGTCTCTTCCCTTCTACAAATTCTAATGATGCTCCACCACCTGTAGAAATATGTGTCATCTTATCAGCTAGTCCAGATTTAGTTACAGCTGCTGCTGAATCTCCACCTCCAATTATTGTTATACAATCTGGTAGTTCTGCTAAACATTTTGCAATTGAGTTTGTTCCATCAGCAAATTGATCAAATTCTGATAGTCCTAATGGTCCATTCCAGAATATTGTTTTTGCTCCTTGTAGTTCGTTTATATATATTTCTATTGTTTCTGGTCCAATATCAAATCCTTCCCATCCTTCTGGAATTTCATTGTATTTTACTATCTTGCTTTCTGTGTCTGGTTTGAATTCTTTTCCTATTTTGTTATCCATAGGAATTAACATTTTTATTCCTTTGTCTTTTGCTTTTTGCATAATTTCTCTTGCCATGTCTAGTTTATCTAATTCACATATTGAATCACCAACTTCATATCCCATTGCTTTATAGAATGTATATGCCATTGCGCCACCTATTAATAATTTGTCTGCTTTTTCTAGTAAACTTTCTATAACCCCTATTTTATCTGAAACCTTTTTTCCACCTAATATTGCGTAAAATGGTTTTACTGGATTGTCTAATGCATCTCCTAATGCTTTAAGTTCTTTTTCAATTAGGAAACCACAAGCTGATGGTAGATATTTTGCCATTCCTTCTGTTGATGCATGTGCTCTATGACAAGTTCCGAAAGCATCATTTACGTATATTTCAGCAAGAGATGCTAATTCTTTGCTAAATTCTTCATCATTTTTTTCTTCTCTTATATCAAATCTAACATTCTCAAGTAGAACTACGTCTCCTGCATTCATATTACTTGTTAAAGCTCTCGCATCTTCTCCTATTATATCTTTAGCAAGTTTCACTTCTTTTCCTAATTGTGCTGAAAGTTCTTTTGCAACTGGAGCTAATGAAAATTCTTTCTTTACTTCTCCTTTTGGTCTCCCTAAATGTGAACATAATATAATTTTAGCATTATGTTCTAATAAATATTTTATTGTTGGCAATGCTGCTATTATCCTTGTTTTATCTGTAATTTCAAGTTTTTCATCAAGTGGAACATTGAAATCACATCTTAAAAATACTTTTTTATCATTTACATCTATATCTCTAATTGTTACTTTATTCATAATATAGCTCCTTCCCTTGCAACTATCTTAATTCAGCAAAATATTTAATAGTTCTAACCATTTGACTTGTATATGAGTTTTCGTTATCATACCAAGAAACAACTTGTACTTGATATTCTCCATTTCCTAAGTCATGTACTAAAGTTTGTGTTGCATCAAATAATGATCCATATGTTGAACCAATTACATCTGATGAAACTATTTCTTCATCTGTATATCCAAATGAATCGTTTGCAGCTGCTTTCATAGCTGCATTTACACCTTCAACTGTAATATTTTCTCCTTTTACAACTGCTGTTAATATTGTTGTTGAGCCTGTTGCAACTGGTATTCTTTGTGCCGCACCTATTAATTTTCCATTTAATTCTGGAATTACTAGTCCTATAGCTTTTGCAGCTCCTGATGATGATGGTACTATATTAACTGCTGCTGCTCTTGAACGTCTTAAGTTTCCTTTTCTTTGTGGTCCATCAAGAAGCATTTGGTCTCCTGTATAAGCATGTACTGTACACATAATTCCTGATTGGATTGGTGCATATTTGTTTAATACATTAGCCATTGGTGCTAAACAGTTTGTTGTACAAGATGCTGCTGATATTATTGTATCTTCTGGTTTTAATATGTTTTCATTTACACTATAAACTACTGTTGGTAAATCATTTCCTGCTGGTGCTGATATAACAACTTTTTTAGCTCCTGCGTCAATATGTGCTTGTGATTTTTCTTTTGATGTATAAAATCCTGTACATTCTAGTACAACATCAACATCTAATTCTCCCCAAGGTAAGTTGTGAGCATCTGCTTCTGCATATATTTTTATTGTTTTTCCATCAACTGTAATGCTATCTTCTCCTGCTGTTACAGAGCTTCCTTTAGAATATGGTCCTTGTGCAGAATCATATTTTAATAAATATGCTAACATTTTAGGGCTTGTTAAGTCGTTTATAGCAACAACTTCATATCCTTCCTGTCCAAACATTTGTCTAAATGCAAGACGTCCTATTCTTCCAAATCCATTAATGGCAACTTTAACTGACATATTAAAATCCTCCTATACTTAAAAATTATTAATTTACTTTAAAATTTTCGTCTTCTTGTTTTATGTTAACTGATTGGTGGTGTTTTTGGTTTCCACGCAATCACCGTTATTGTACACCTCTTTCCTCATTTTTTCAAGTAATATATTGTGATTATTGACATTTTTTTTAAATATACTCATTTTTATTAATTATATATAATAATATTGCAATTTAATAATTCATTTTTCGACAATATTTTGTCAAAAAAGCGCCAACATTCATGTTGACGCTTTCTTTTAAATAGCTATTTAAACAATTTTTTATATATTTATTATAAAGAAACTGTAATGTCTGGCTCTTCATCATATGATTGTGCTTTTCTTAAACGTACTTCACCGTGTTCAACAACAATCTCTTGATTCCAGAAGTCGTGAACTTCTTGGAATACCTTTTTTTGATAAGGAGTTAATTCTAGTGTAATTGGTTGTAACCAGAAATTTTTAAAGCTATTCCAGAATCCTGTTTTTACAGGTACTTGTGCATATGCACTTGGTTGGTTGTTTGATGGTTCGTTGTATTGATTGAATTGATTATTCTCTTCCATAATATTCCTCCTTTGTTACTAGCTTACTTCGTATGCATTAAATATACTACATATATTAATTTTTAGCAAGCTATTTTGTATTACTTTTGTTTTACATTTTTGTAAAATTAATGAAATATTGCTTGTGTCTTTGCTAGATTTAATAGAATCTCTTGCATTTTTACTTGCATACAAAAATTGACATATTATTACACATTAGACAAATCAAATTTAGGTACATATTCTTCCTCGTGGTTTCCTAAGTCTTGCATATAGCCATTTTCCACTCCTAATTCATATATATAATCTTGAACAATTTTATACTCTTTTTTTGTTATTTTTCTATTTAGTAATTGGTCTTCTTTCGCTTTATATGTAGGAAAATACTGTGCCATTATACTAATGTAAACATCATCCTTCATATTTTCATATATCCATTTCAAAATATTTTTTGTATTTTGAATATGGTTTGGAAGTATTAGATGTCTGATTATTACACCTTTCGTTATTATGCCATTTTCATTTAATTGTATGCTTCCTACTTGTTTATACATTTCAAGAATTGCTTTTGTTGCAACTTCAAAGTAATTTGGCGCATTTGAATATTTTTCCGAAAGCAAATTTGAACAATACTTTAAATCTGGTAAATACACATCTACCAATCCTTCTAGCATTTTTATTGTTTCAACATTTTCATAACTATTCGTGTTATATACTATTGGTATCGATAATCCATTTTTCTTTGCTATCTTTATTGCCTCAATTATTTGATAAATATACATAGTTGGAGTTACTAGATTTATGTTATTTACTCCTTTTTCTTGTTGTTCTATAAAAATATCAGCTAATCTTTTTGTTGTTATTTCTTTTCCAAAACTTTCTTGACTAATCACAAAGTTTTGACAATATATACATCGTAAATTGCAATTACTAAAAAATATCGTTCCTGAACCATTTCCTTTACTTATACATGGTTCTTCGTAATTATGTGTTGATACAAGTGCAACTTTTACTTTATCAGTTGCTTGGCAAAATCCAGCTTTTCCTTGTGTTCTATCGATTTTACAATTTCTAGCACATAGTTTACAGTTGTTTAGCATTTTTTCACCTCTTTCGCTCGCTTTGCTCGCTCATCGCCAAACAGTTTTTTCTTTTAAAAAACTGTTTGGCAATTTAGTATAGCTTTACAATCGCATGTATTACTTCTTCTTTTTCATCCATTATTACAATAGTGTATATACCATTTTCAACATATAACGACGATTTTATTATCTCTCCATATTTTATTTCTTTTTTGTATACTATTTCTATATTATTTAATTCTTTTCCATTGTAGATATCTTCTGGCAATAATTCGTATGCAAAATTAACATAATTTAAATTATGAACATGCATATTTCCATCTAAATCAAACCTTCTAATTTTGTATTCATCATTTTTTACTATATCACTATTTGGTACAGTTAGCTTACTTATGTCATCTATTTCAAAAACTGATTCTTCTCTAAATTTATGATATATCTCCTCAAGATTATCTGGTGCTTTTACAATTTTCCCTATTTTTGTATCTACTAAACACCATTTTGAACTGGCTATTGCAATTAGTTCATCTTTTTCATCAAAAATCTTAAATTCCCTCAGCATAAATAATCTTTTTACTGGTCTTCCCCAAGTTTGTATCTTTATTTTTTGTGCTGCCTTTGGTCTTTTTATTACTTGCATTTTCCATGCTAATATAAACCAAGTTAAGTTATCTTTTGCTATATCTACAATTGAGAATTTACAATGAGCAGAATGCGCTCCTCCAGTATCTTCTAAGTATGATAATAAATTTTTATTTGATACTTCTCCATGTAATGTTTGTGCAAATCTTGTTATATATTCTTCTTCATATATTCCCTCTTCAATGCTCATTTTTTCTTTTTCCCTTCCATATTTTTATTAATTTATACTTTTACCTAAAAATTTCTCTATTAATTGTTCTCTGCATTTTTCCTCTAAGGTATCATCAAGTTCTTCTAAAGTAATATTTGTCCCTTCTTTCCTACATAAACAGTATTGTATAATATAGTCTGCAATCTTTGGATTTTTTGACAATAGTGGTCCATGTAAGTATGTTGCAATAACATTTTCTTGAGAATAACCCTCTTCACTATCTTCAAACTTATTGCCATTTCCATACATGGTTTTCCCAAATGGTGTAGATACGTCAAATGTTTGTCCACCATGATTTTCAAATCCTATTACTTTAGTCTTTTCTCCTGCTAACTCTACTTCTGTTATAATATTTCCTATACATCTTTTTTTTCTATCACTTGCAGCTTCTGTGTAATAGTTAAATATTTCAAGTCCTGGAATAATGTCACCTTCAACACCTTTATAATATTTTCCAAATAATTGATAAGCTCCACAAATAAGTAAGAAAAATGTTCCATTCTCTACTGCTTGCTTTATATCTTCTTTATATTGTACTAAATCTTCTGACAATATACTTTGTTCGTTATCTGCTCCACCCCCTGCAAATACTATGTCATATTCTTTAAAGTTTGGAGTTTCATAACCTATTGAATATTTATCTATAATTAACTTAATTCCACGTTTTTCACATCTATATTTTAATACTTGAATATTACCATAATCTCCATATAATTCAAGCATATCTGGATATAAATATAACAATTTTAATTCTTTCATCAACTTTCCTTCCACTCGCTTTTACTTTATAATTTCTACCCATATCTTTCTTCTCAAATGCATTTGGCAATTATTTTGTAGTTTGCTTATCACTATTTATAATTTTTTCTTGGATATTATATTCCAATTTCTTTTATTTTACAAGTTTTTTTAATGAATTATTCTTTAAAACCATTCATGTAATAAATATTTGTGAAAAAGAATTGTCATTTTTAATTTTATTTTCATATTATATATTAAATAAGGCTGGTTTGCCTAGAAAGGATTTTTTATAATGGAATTAGATGAAAAAAAATTAGAGCCAATGTGCCCAATAATTGATATTGATGGTCATATAGCTAATGGAAAACAATATGATTTAGATATAACTTTAGCTAATGATAACAGAGATGTTATCTATGGAATTGTTAGAGATTGTTTTAAGGAACCTGTTAAGGACGCTGTTGTTAAATTAGTTGAAGTTGATTATAAACATGGAAAAAAGGAACTTAAACCTGTAACTCATACATTTACTGATTGTGAAGGAGAGTTTGTTTTTGGTCCACTTTGCCCAGGAAAGAAGTATTCTGTTCAAATTTGGGCTAACTCTGTAAATCATTTTAAAATTTGTGCTAAGTGTCATCGTGAAGGCAAGTGCTTAAAAGGTATTAAGTTAGATTGTGATTGTGATAATGAATTTAAACCTTGTGATGATAAATTTGATGACTGCGAAGAGGGATGTAAGGAATAAAATTTTAGGTAGCTAGTTAGTGCTAGCTACCTACCTTGTTTTTTATCATTGTTTTCCAATAGTATAATTTTTATATTACACTCTCTATAATACAAATTTCTTTATCAAGAATACACCTGCTGCTACTATCATAAATGCTCCTCCTGATATTGCAATGTATTTTGGTGCTATACCTGAAATTACAGCTAATACCACTGGTGCATAATCCATATCATCCTCATCTTCTTTTTTATTGTTTGGAATTGAATCAATATCTGGTGTATCACTATCATTTTTGTCTTTACTGATTTCTGCCCAGTTTGTCATAACTCCCATATTATTTTCATCATTAATCCATGTAAGTACAAGTTCAACTATTGCACTTTCTCCTGGTTTTAATAATTTATCCTTTAATTGGTCTGTTGTTATTTTTCCATTTTCTTCTTTCCATAGTGGGTTATCAGCTTGATTGAATTTAAGTCCTTGTGGAACATAATCTGATATTTCAGTGGCATATCCATCAATTTCACCCTCATTTGTAATACGTATGCTGTATCTAAATTTTATTACTGTTTCTTTTAGACGTTTTTCATTAACTTCAACCTTTACTGCTGGTTCTGGTTCTTGTTCAGCATAATGATCTGTCTCCATTTCCTTTTGAACACCATCTTCAATTACTATTGCATGTGTAACCCATTTTCTAAGAGCTAAATCAAAGTATTTTACATATATCTTTTCAATATCTTGATCGTCTTCTTCTTCAATCCATTTGTCAGGAGTTGAGTCAATATCTATAACATCTTCATTATTTTCATCTTTGTCATTGCTGATTTGTGCTTTATTTATTATTATTCTATCGGATGTATTTGGTATGCCAACTTTGAATGCTACTTTTACATCTGCATAGTCTGGATTTTGTCCCATTGTTTCTCTATCATATGCTAATAATAAATTTGAATTACTCTTGTCATATCCAGAATCACCTTTTGTATTAGCTTTTCCATTTTCTTTTGATAAATAATCTGTTCTAATTGCTTTTGCTTGTTTTACATCTGTTGTAACATTTCCATTTTCATCTAGCATAATCCATCTATATGTTTGATTTGTTTCATTTTCTGGTAAAAATTCTAGTCCATCTGGTATATCATCTTTTATTTCTGCTGCATATCCGCTCTTGCTTCCTTCATTATATACTCTAATAATATATGTTACTATATCATTGTGTTCAACTCTTACTGGATCTTTTTCTGGATTTTGCTTAAATGAATATTCAAATGTTGTAATTTCTTTTCCTTCTACTACTGTTCCATATTTTGATGTGTCAACTGTTGGTGCTCTATCATATGCTCCCTCCGTCTTTAACTCACCTTCATTTACTTTTGCTATGAATTTTTTTAATGCTAAGTCAAACCTTTTAACTACTACTTTCTCAAAATCGTCATCATCTTCTTGTCCTTTAAAATAATTATTAGAATTTGCTGGTTCTAGATTGCTATTGTCGTTGTGTCCTCTATAATTAGGCAAGTTTGCATCCGTTGGTAATGTTACTTTTTCTTTATTGTCTCTATCTGGTAAGTCTAATTCATTATAATATTCTGCTATTTCTGCAATATTTGTTAATTCTTTTAATGCTGGTGCATTATCTTTTACTATACATTTTATTTTTAATTCTTTCG
>CATKDT010000066.1 GCA_949746675.1 uncultured Clostridia bacterium | reverse complement strand
TACAGTAAATAAAAATGGAAAATATACAATAAAAGCATATGGAGACTTAATGGCAAGCACAACTGTAGAAGTAACAGGTATAGTACCAGCAGTAGAATTTTCACCAAATGGAAGCACAGAATGGAAGAAGAGTCACTCAACAAAAATAATAGTAAAAGAAACAGGAGAAAGAGTGACAAGCTTAAAATATAAATGGACAACAAGCAATGCAAATCCACCAGCAGAAACAGAATTCATACAAACATGCCCAAGCGATAACGTAATAACAGGCAAGGATTTTACAGGAACATATTATTTATGGATACTATTAACAACAGAAACTGGAAAAACAAATATCTGTGGAAGTGAAGGATTTAACTTTGATAATGAAGGACCAGATATAACATTGATAACAGGCCAAGAAACAAGTAGTTCAATAGAAATAAATGTATCTGCTATAGATGAAAAGTCAGGAATGCCAGATGAAATAATCTATAATTATTTTATAAAAAAGAATTCAGCTATAGAGTTTGGTGAACCTAAATATATGGGAAGTAATGACAAATATATTTTTCAAGGATTAGAAGAAAGTAATTCTTACAATATAAAAGTAACATCAAAAGATAAAGAAAATAATATAGGAGAAAATATTTTACAAGTTTCATATTGTACAGGCAAGATAATTGAAAGTGTAAAATGCAGTACTTGTGCTGGTACTGGAACAGTTAAAATGACTAAAACTTGTGATTCTTGTAATGGAAAAGGAGGTAGTTATTCTACACATACTTGCCAATCTTGTTATGGCAGTGGAAAAGATAAGAGTACAGGGGGAAAATGTACAAATTGTAATCGGAAGTGGACATATTAGTAATCATCATAGGTGTAGTAAATGTAGCGGTTCACGGAAAAATAACTGAAACTAAAACATGTGGAACATGTAAAGGTAATAAAAATATAAACCAACAAAAGCCATGTGTCCATTCTAAGACTACACCTCATTTTACTAAAAACTAGATTTTTTATGAGCAACAATTTATATAATTTACACATTCAAATTAAACATAGGCATTGAAAACAAAATAAATGTATAAACACTAGCAACAATACCAACTAGGACTCTTCCAAGAACATACTTTTTAATAGACAATTTATATTTACTAATAATACTAAGAACTTGAAGAGTTACAGAAATTCCACCAAAACCAAGCACAAAAGCAGAAAGAGCAAGTTTTAAAGACATATCTTTAAGAGGAACACTAGCAATAGCACTTAACCCATTAGTAAACTCAATAATACCAGTAAAAAAACTACTAATTAAATTATCATTAACTGGTATTATAGTACTAATGAAATTAGCAATAATACTAAGTAAGTGAGTTCTATTAAGCATTGAAATAATAACTGAAAATATAACAACAAACCCACCAATGACTAAAATGCTTTTTATGGCAGAAGTAATACTACTTCCAAGTACTCCACCAAGCTCACTAATGCCAATATCTTTATGTTGTTGAATAGCATAATTTGAAGATGACGAATTATTAAAGGCACTTACTTTAGAAAGTTTATGTATTCTA
Source organism: uncultured Clostridia bacterium (assembly GCA_949746675.1). GTDB lineage: Bacteria > Bacillota > Clostridia > TANB77 > CAG-508 > CAG-793. The sequence goes on along the minus strand of CATKDT010000066.1, from coordinate 6,123 downwards.
GAGAATAATCCAATAAGCACACCAACAGAAAGTGAAGCTAAAATATGAGTTACTAATAGAAGAACACCAATAGTAGAGCTTCCATAAAAGGCATATCCAACAGTACCAATAACAAATAGAGGACCAGAATTGTTAGAAAGAATAAGCATTCTATCAGCTTCTTCTTTAGTACAAGCTCCGCTAGAATATAAGTTTGACACAATTTTAGCACCAACTGGAAACCCACTAATAATGCCCATAATAAGTGGAAAAGTTGCAATTCCAGGCAAGTTAAAAATAGGCCTCATATATGTATCAAGATATTTACTTAAATAATAAACAAGATTAGTATTATTCAAAAGTTCAACAGCAACAAAAAAAGGAAATAAAGAGGGAACTACATTATTTGCCCAAAGCTGCAATCCTTTTTTAGCTGAGGATAAATTACTATTAGCAAAAACAACTAACAAAACAGTAAACAATAAAAATAAAATTGATATATATTTTTTCTTTAACAAAACAAAAATTTTCATAGTGAATTGTATGCCTGTACTAAAAAAATATTACAAGCCTAAATAAATGAATTATAAAAATTAATGCAAAACACTGGAAAAAATAAACATTATATGCTATAATCAAACTGTTAATTTTATTAAGGAGTAGTACATATAAAAAATGAACTACATATTAAGAGACATTAAAGCAACAAGCATTTACCAAAAGATTATAGAAAGTAAAGAGGACCCGATAGAAATATCAGGTCTTGCTCGCGTGTTTAAATCAGTATTAATATCAGCAATAAAAACTGATGGAAACAAACCAATATTATTAATTACATATAATGAAATTCAAGCAAAAAATTTAATAAAAGATTTGTCATATTTTATCGAAGATGTTAGTTATTTGTCAAAAAGAGAAATAGCTCTTTATAATGTTGACGCTGAAAGTAGTGAAATAGAATTTGAAAGAATTAACATTATAAATAACATGTCAAACAAAAAAAGCCTAATTTATGTAACAACTATTGAAGCTATAATGCAAAAGATTATAGCTAAAAAAAGTTTGTATGAAAATATTATTGAAATTAAAAACGAAGATACAATAGACATTGCAGAAATTAAGCAAAAGCTTATTTCCCTAGGTTATATCCGTAAAGACTTAACTGAAAGTAGAGGCGAATTTAGCGTTAGAGGAAATATAATTGATATTGGAATAGATAAAAAAGAAGGATATAGAATAGAACTTTGGGGAGATGAAGTTGATAGTATTAGAAAATTTAGATTAGACTCTCAAAGGTCTATTGAAATGCAAGAAAAAATAAAAATACTACCATCAACTGAAAAAGTATTAGCGTGTTCAGTTGATAAAGTTTGTCGAAAAATAGAAGAAAAATATAGTCAAAATGGAATAATAGATGAAGATATTCTAAAAGATATAGAAGAGATTAAAAATGGAAACTATAGAACAAAAATCGACAAATATTTTAATGAATTCTATGAAGAACAAGAATGTATATTAGATTATGCTAAAAACTTTAAAATATTTTTTGACGAGCCTGAAAAAATAGAACAAAGAATAGATTCAATAAAAAATGACACTAAAAATTTGATAAAAGAATTAATTGAAAAGGAAAGAGCTGTACCAGAAGCACTTAAAAATTTATGTGAGTTTGAATTAAAAGCAGACCAAAAAAATGTGATAAATTTAAGAGAAGCAGATACAAGAGAAAATAATTTTAAATTAAGAGAAATTACTATTTTAGAGAATGATTTAAAAAATGTTGAAGAAGAAGCTAACAAAGCAATTAAAAATAAAAAGAAAGTTATAATTTTAGCTGGAAACAAAGAAAGTAGAGATAAAATAGCGAAGCTTGTCCAAAACTCAATAAAAGTTGATGATATAGACAATATAATTTTGAAAGAATCTCAAATAATTATTTCAACAGGTGTACTTTCAACTGGATATGAAAATAAAGAAACAGGCTTAATTGTATTAAGTAGCAATGAAATTTTTTCTAAGAGTAAATCAAAGATAAGAGCAAAAGCAAGTACTACTTTTAAATCAGGAGAAAAGATAGTATTTGCTGACCTAAAAGTAAATGACTTAGTAGTACATAGAAACCACGGAATAGGAATTTTTATAGGTGTAAAAACAATTACAGTAGATAATTTGACAAAAGATTACATGGCAATAAAATATAGAAATGACGACATTTTATATGTTCCAACTAATAACTTAGATAATGTTAGAAAATATATAGGAGAAGCAAGTAACCTAAAACTTAATAAACTTGGCGGTAAAGAATGGCAAGAGACAAAAGCAAAAGTTAAAAAGAATTTGCGTACAGTTGCTAAGGAATTAATTGAATTATATGCAAAGAGGGAAAATTCAAAAGGGTATGCTTTTTCAAAAGACACACCTTGGCAAACTCAATTTGAAGATAGTTTTCCATATACTGAAACTGATGACCAACTTAGATGTATTGCAGAAGTTAAAAAAGACATGGAACAAGAAAAGCCAATGGACAGACTTCTTTGCGGGGACGTTGGATATGGAAAAACAGAAGTCGCTATAAGAGGAGCATTTAAAGCTGTAATGGATGGAAAACAAGTTGCGTATTTAGCACCAACAACAGTACTTGCAAATCAGCAATATCAAGAGTTTAAAGAAAGAATGAAAGATTTCCCTATTACAATTGAATTATTAAATAGATTTAGAACTAAAAAAGAGCAGACAGAAACAGTTAATAAGTTAAAACAAGGTAAAGTTGATATTGTTGTTGGAACTCATCGAATATTAAGTAAAGACGTCGAATTTAGTAATTTAGGATTATTAATAATAGATGAAGAGCATCGTTTTGGAGTAAAGGACAAAGAAAAAATTAAGCAATATAAAGCAAGTATTGATGTTCTAACAATGACTGCAACGCCAATTCCAAGAACCATGCAAATGTCTATTGTTGGAATACGTGATATGTCAGTAATATATGATCCACCACAAGATAGAAAGCCAATTCAAACTTATGTACTTGAATATGATACAGAACTAATCAAAGAAGCAATAATAAAAGAAATTGAAAGAGGAGGGCAAATATTTTATATATTTAATAATGTTCAAAATATTGCAAGTAAGGCTTTACGAATTCAAGAACTTGTACCTGAGGCAAAAGTTTCTTATGCACACGGTAAAATGGGTGGTGAAGAAATTGAGGATATTATGCAAGAATTTGTCGAAGGTAAGACAAACGTGCTTGTGTGTACAACAATATTAGAATCAGGAATAGATATTCCAAATGCAAATACGATTATTGTCGAAAATTCTGATAGATTTGGATTAGCACAACTATACCAGATACGTGGAAGAGTTGGAAGAAGTAACAAGCAAGCCTTTGCATACATTACATATAGAAAAGACAAGATTATAGGCGAAGATGCAATGCAAAGACTAAAAGCAATTAAGGAATTCACAGAGTTTGGTTCAGGGTTTAAGATTGCAACAAGAGATTTACAGATAAGAGGAGCTGGAAGCATATTTGGAGAAGTGCAAAGTGGTCATATAGAACAAATAGGATATGATATGTACAACAAACTACTTGAAGAAGTTATCAAGGAAACTAAAGGAGAAATTATAAAAGAAGAAGAGGAAATTACTATTGATATTAACATATCGTCATTTATTCCAGAAAGTTATATAGAAGATGCAAGTCAAAAAATTGAGATTTATCAAGATATTGCAGATTGTAGGAATGAAGAAGATATACAAAATATTATTGATGAAATTATTGATAGATATGGTAATATGCCAGCAGAAGTCGAAAATTTAATTAAAATTGCTAGAATTAAAAACTTATGCAAAGAAAAAAATGTTATAAAAATACAAGAAAGACCAAACGGAATTGCATTTACTTTTTCAGAGATTGACAGACACAAAGTTGCTGATTGGATTGAGATTTACAAAACTAATATTAGATATTCAGAAACTATAAAACCTATGGTTACTATAAAGGGAAAGAAAGATGCAATCACTGTTATAAATGAATTTCTAAATAAGATATAAAAAAAGCCTAGGAGTACAGTAAGTCTCAGTTGAAACTACTATACTCCCAGGCACTCATAAAATGCGAAAGGGAAAAAGGTTTAGGTTTGATGTTACTCGTTGTCGATCCTGTAAGAGGCCTTCACAGTGACCACCACTTCATTGGGCATGCCAGCAACGTAGCCAGCCATATCGCGGAAGTAGAGGCACATGTCTTCCTCAGAGGCGAGAACGTCGACTCCGTCAGGCACAGGGGTGCTGTTAGGAGTGACAGGGAGCTGCTTGTCAAGCTGCTCACGCAGCCTGTCTTCCTCAGCGAAGTGAGGCAGCTTATAGTTCCACATGACCTTCATGACCCTAGAGAGGGCCTCGCCATCACTGGCGATTACGTCGCCGCTGAAGGCCAACTGCAGCTTCTGGTCGTACTCGACCAAATTGAAAGCGAGCTGGACCTCACGGCCGCCAGAGGAACCGAGGGTGATGATGTGGTCTTTCGGAGTGTAGGCTTTGCAGCGTACGTTGCTGCTCCGGAAAGCCTTGAGCTTGCACTGCAACCGAAACTTATCAAACATGTTTTACCGACCCTTTCTGTGCTTATAGCACTATAAATTGTTTAAAGGTACAAATATATGTTAACATAATTCTAATAAAAAGTCAAGAATATGAAGATTAAAGACCTAAAATAATATAAAAATAGGAGAAAACAAAAATGCTAATTACTAGTAAAGATAATGAAACAATTAAAGAAATAAAAAAACTAAAAGAAAAGAAATACAGAAAAGAAAAGTATATTGTTGAAGGAATAAAAATGATACAAGAAGCTATTCAATATAATGCTAGTATTGAACTTGTTGTATATAGCGAAAAATTTGATATATCTAATATAAATTTAGAGTGGATAAAAACAGTAGAAGTAACAGAAAGTATTTTTAAAACATTAACAGAAGTGGTGTCACCACAAGGAATATTAGCTGTTATTAAAAAGAATGAAGATAGTAAAAAAATAGATTATTCAACTGACTTTATTCTTGCACTAGATGGCATACAAGACCCAGGAAATCTAGGTACTATAATAAGAACAGCTGATGCAACTAACTTAAAGCAAATTATAGTTTCGAAAGATACAGTTGACACATATAGTCCAAAAGTTATCCGTTCAACAATGGGAGCAATTTTTAGAGTTAATGTAATTGAAACAGAAGACTTAGCACAAGAACTAGACAATCTAAAAAAAGAAGGATTTAAAATTATAACTACTTCACTCCAAACTAATAAAAGTATATATGACATTAATTATAATAAAAGTGTTGTAGTTATTGGAAATGAGGCAAATGGAGTTAGTGATAATGTCTATGCTGTTTCGAACGAAAAATTAAAAATTCCAATGCTCGGAAAGGCGGAAAGCCTTAATGCATCAGTTGCAGCTAGTATCATGATGTATGAATATGTAAGGCAAAATGTAAAATAATTTGTAAAAAAGTCTTTTAAAGCTGTGCAATTTATTTAAAAAAAACTCTTGAAATTACCACCAAAAGCTATTATAATAGTAACATAATTAGAAAATTAATATTATTGCTATAAGTACTTTATGGTAATAATTCAAGCCAAGATAAGGGGAAATAAATATGTATAGAGACCATAATTGTAATGAATTAAATATAAAAAATGTAAACGAAGAAGTTCAACTTGCAGGCTGGGTACAAAGAATTAGAAACTTAGGCTCAATGCAATTTGTAGACTTACGTGATGAATTTGGCATAACACAAATAGTTATATCAAATGATGAAGTAAAAAAAGAAATGGAAAAAGTAACACCTGAGACAGTAATAAGTGTAACAGGAAAAGTTGTTGAACGCTCAAATAAAAATAAAAACATACCAACAGGAGAAATTGAGATAGACGCAAGCAAAATTCAAGTACTTGGAAAATGTAAAAATCAACTACCATTTGAAATAAATTCAGAAAAAATAGATATTGAAAATGTAAGAGAAGATTTACGCTTGCAATATAGATATTTAGACTTAAGAAATGAAAAATTACACAAAACAATATTATTACGTTCAGCAATAATGAAATCAGTTAGAAGAGAAATGGATGCATTAGGATTTA
>CATKDT010000065.1 GCA_949746675.1 uncultured Clostridia bacterium | reverse complement strand
TTTGTTAATTCTTTTAATGCTGGTGCATTATCTTTTACTATACATTTTATTTTTAATTCTTTCGGTGTTTCTAAATTATTTTTTGTTTGATCAAATGCTCTTATTATATTATTTGAATTATTTTCTTTTGATAGTTTTGTTGTATAGATTGTTCGTTTTGTTGTATCTGTAGTATCTATCTTCCAACCATAGCTATTGTTAAATTCGGTTGCTTCTCTTATTGCTTGGTCTGTTGAACTTGAATCTGATATAAACTCTAAGTATTCTGGAAGATGATCAACTATTTTTTGTGCATATCCATCTACTTGTCCTTCATTATAAATATTTAATGTATATGTTACTATATCTCCTACGCCTACTGTTATAGTGTCTTTTCTATGTTTGTATGTTGCCGTAGTTTGTCCATTTTTTAATGGTGTTACATCAACTACAGGTGCTCTATTATATGCTGTATTATTTACTGCTGATATGTGTTTTCTTAATGCTAAGTCAAAATATTTTCCTTGCATATATAATTCTTCATAATCGTCATCATCTTGTTCACCTCTACCAATTCTATTTTGCGTTCCTGTATAGTTTGAGTTATTATCATTATGATGTACATTTGGTACTTGCGAATCTCTATCTGTTAAGTTTCCTGTATTAGAATATGCTGATATCTCAGCTACATTTTTCAAGTTTTTGTTGTTAGCTTCTGGATTTGCAGTTACTGTACATTCAACTTGTACATCTGCATATTTTATTGCTAAACTTGTTTTGTTAAAATGCGCCAAATTTGTATTACGTAAATAGGTCGTTTTAATTGCTCTGCTATTTGACGAATCTTTTGTCCAGCCATATGTTTGATTTATACTACTTCCTTCTTTTAACTCTAAACCTGTTGGTAAATAATCTGTTATCTCTGTTGCCTTTCCATCAACTTCTCCTTCATTATATATTCTTATTGTATATGTAACAGTATCTCCAGTTTCAACTAGTAAAGGATCTTTTGTGTGTTGCTTTTTAGTTGTTTTTCCATTATCTAATATGGATGTTCCATTTGCAAGTGCCTGTAAATCACTTTGTGTAATTTGTGGTTCTCTTGATGCAAATGTTCTATTTTTACCATTTTTGTCTTTAATCTGTGTTATAAATTTACGTAAAGCTAAGTCAAATTCTGGTTTTTCTATATTTTTTTGATCATTCCATGTATCATGACCACTTTCTTCTTTTATAACAATTAATGGTTGTTCTGTTGCTACACTACTTGCTGGTACTGACCAGTACTTCAATACTTTTCTGCTATAATTAGCTCCAATATTTAATTTTACAGAATTAATATTTGTACTTAGTGGCAATGATATATAAAAATCTTTATTTATATTATTTTTAATTTTATCTGCTATTGTAGAACCTGATAGTTGTGTAGATTTATTTGCTCCTAATAATTGAACACTTAGTGAATTATTGCTTCCATCTGTTATTGTTGCTGATAAAGTAACTCCTGTTGCATTTCCTGTAAGTGAATATGGTCCAATTAAAAATGCTGTATCAGTTGTTGTAACTGTTGCCCTTGATTTATCAAATGAAACTGGACTTGCTGCTGATGCTGGTGTATAGCTTCCATTACTATTTGCTTTATCTATTAAATATTTATATAATGCTAAATGTGGTACATCTGTTGGTAATAATCCTATTGAACCACCACTTGAAGTTCTTGCGTGGTCTTCTAGTGCTGTTCCATCTAGATAGAAATTTCCTCCAGAAGTTTTATCATAAAATGGATGAAATTCTCCTGATGGGTTTGTAAAATACCATATAGCTGCTTGTTGTACTACCTCGATTATATCTTTTTCAACTTCTGTTGAAGTTTTTCCAGGTACTTGATATACACTAAAATCTAATCTTGTTTTTCCTACATATCTTGCTGCTGCATTTAATAATGCATTTTTAGATATTGTATCTTCTGGTCTACAAATATTGTTTAATAACCATAATAATTTGTTATAGTTTGTACCGTTTGCATTATCAGGTAAAACATTTCTATATATTGAATATGCTGAATTTGTATATAGTCCATCTGTTGGGTCATTTAGGTAAAAATATTCTGTGTACTTTACTGAATTTCTTCTTCCATCATTATTTAGTCCAAATCCAACACCATTTTTCAAACAATATACTGCTGCATTTCTTGTTTCTACTGTTTGTGTTGCTCCACTACTATTTGTTTCTATTATTTTAATTACATTTTTTGTGTTTCCACTACTCGAACCAGTAAGGACTTTATATGTTCCTGTTGGTCTTGCGGCTCCATTATAAAGATTAAAATATACTCCACTAGAATTTGTGGCTGCATAACTTTTAGTTCCTATGTTTCCTGTAATTGCAATTACTGATATTATTATTAATAATACTGCTTTTAAAACCTTTTTTATATTTCCCATTTTATTTACCATTTCCTTTGTTTTACTATTACTACTTTAGTATAATACATCAGTTTTATAAAATCAAGATTTATTAAATTTTTTTGAAAGATATTTAAGTTAATATTATTTTACTCCGTTTTTATACCCTGTGTTAAAAATAACCTCTGCTATTTTTATTTGGCAGAGGTTATTTTTTCTATTTCTTTTCTTGTTGGTTGTAAGGCTGTATAATTTGCAATAACATATTTCTTAGTTTTAGTTGTATATAGGGCTTTTACCGCTTCTTCTAGTGATATATAACTTTCAATTTTTTCTATTGGATACCAAGTAGTTTTTATTCTAATAGCTATGTCATATGCTCTTTTTCCAGCTGTAACTATCCTAGTTACATTTTTTATATCAAAGTTTATATCCCATATCCATGATACATCAACACCATCTGCTAAATTATCATTTAGTACAAATAATAGTTCCTTTTCATCACTATCTTCGTTTAACATTCTCAGACTAACATTTGCACCTGTTGGGTTTTTTGCTAAGTTTATTAATGTTTCACAACCATTTACTATAATCTTTTCACATCTTCCATTGTCAAGTTTGAAGGTTTTCAAAGTTTCTTTTGCATCTAGTTCATATATTTTTGCGACAGTTATTACAGCTGCAAAATTGTAAATTGTGTAAATATTATTTGATAATGTTTCATATTCTACATTATCTACAATGAACTTACCATTCTTTACATCAAGGTTTTCTGCTTTTGTAAATATATCATTTTTTCCAAAGCCACAGGTCGGACAATGGAATTTACCTATGTGTGAATATTGGTAATAATCATATTCAAGTCTTGTTTTATCAAATGGACAAAATTTCCCCTCTCCAGCTTCTTTTTCTTCTTTTGTTGCATATTCGTACTTTTCAGCACTAAAGTAATATATATTTTCATTTTCTTCATTAGCTTTTCCAAGTCTTGATACATTTGGGTCATCACTATTTAACACTAATTTTCCATTATATGTTTTTAAAAATTCATTTATTTTTAATATTAATGTTTCAACTTCGCCATTTCTATCAAGTTGATCTCTGAAAAAATCAAGTATTACCAAAGTGTCTAGCTTCATTTTGCTAAATATTTTTGGAACATAATTTTCGTCAACTTCAAGTGTTATAAAATCAGCATTTACTTTTCCATTTGCTTTACAATTCTTTAGAAGTGCTGTTATTATACCTGTTTCCATATTGTTACCATCACTATTTGATATAACTTTTTTTCGATTATTTTCAATCATACTTTTTATGCAATTGTTTGTTGAAGTCTTTCCATTTGTTGCTGTTACTGCAATTACTGGACAATCTATTTTCAAATATTTTAATATGTCAGGATTTAATTTCTGAGCAATTTTTCCTGGTAAATTACCGCCTTTTCTCCCAAAACATTTTAAAATAAAAGTAATAAATTTTACAAAAATTATAATTAATATATTTAGCATAATTACCTTCCTATTTCTTACGTTTCACATCATACACACTATCAATTTTTCCAAGAAGTCTTTGTACCTTATTTAACTGATTAACACTTTTTACTTCAACAGTCATTTCAATTACTGCTATTTTCTCCTTATTAGCCTTTGCTGAAAGTGCTAAAAGCTTTGCTTCTGAATTTGATACTACACTTATTACTTCTGTTAAAAGTCCATCTCTATCATTAGCAAATACTGTAATTTCAACACTGTATTCACTTTCTTTTTGATTATCCCATTTTACATCAATTATTCTTCCTTCGTCTTTAAGCAAGTCTTTAACATTAACACAGGCTTTTCTATGTACTGTTACACCTCTTCCTCTAGTAATATATCCAATTATCTCATCTCCTGGAACTGGTGAACAGCATTTTGAAATCTTAACTAAACAGTTGTCAATTCCTTCTACTATTATTCCAGTTTTTGATGCTCGTGGTTTTCTTGCAGTTTGAAGTTCTTCTATTTTTTCTTCAACATCAATTTGTTCTTTATTATATTTTCTATATTCTTCTAAAGTTCTTGCAATAATTTTTCCGTGATCCTATTGAACCAAATCCAACTGCTGAATATAAATCTTCCAGGTTTCTATATCTATATTTTTCAAGTACTGCATTATAATATTTTTCAACAAAAAGTTCTTCAACAGGCATTCCAATTCTTTTTATTTCTTTTTCAATTAATGTTTTCCCTTTTTCAATGTTTTCCTGTCTTTCATTCTTTTTAAACCATTGTTGAATCTTGGTTTTCGCCTGTGTGCTTCTTACAAATTTTAACCAATCTCTACTTGGTCCTTTACTATTTTCACTAGTAACAATTTCAACTATATCACCATTTTTTAGTTTAGTGATAATTGGCATCATTCTGCTATTTATTTTAGCTCCTACCATTTTATTTCCAATTTCAGCATGTATCATATATGCAAAATCAATTGGAGTACTACCTTTTGGTAATGTTTTTATTTCGCCTTTTGGAGTAAATACATATACTTCATCTTCAAATAATTCTGTTTTTAATGTTGATAGGAATTCTTGTGGGTCTTGCATATCCTTTTGCCATTCTAAACTCTCACGAAGCCATGTTAATTTATCCTCTGTTACTGCTACATTTTCTTTCTTTCCATGTAAAAAGCTTTGTTCTTTGTATGCCCAATGAGCAGCTATACCATATTCAGCTATTCTATGCATATTATAAGTTCTAATTTGCACTTCAAATGGCGTTCCTTTTTTTCCTATTAATGTTGTATGTAATGATTGATACATATTAGGTTTTGGAACAGCTATATAATCTTTAAATCTTCCTGGCATTGGTGTATATAAGTCATGAACAACACCTAATGCTGCATAACAATCTTTTACAGAGTTTACCAATATACGCAATGCAAATAGATCATAAATTTGGTCTAAAGTTTTATTATCTCTTTGCATTTTTTTATAAATTGAATATAAATGTTTTGCACGTCCTGTAATTTCAACAACTATATGTTGTTTCTTTAATTGCAAACGTATTTCTTCCATTATTTCTTCAATAAATTTTAGGCGTTCATCTCTTTTTCTATCAATTCCTTCAACTATTTCTCTATAATCTTCAGGATATAGATATTTAAATGCTAAGTCTTCTAATTCCCATTTTAACGAATATACACCTAGTCTATTTGCTAATGGAGTATATAATTCTAGTGTTTCTTTTGCATTTGCTATTTGTCTATCTCTTTTTAAGAATTTTAGAGTTCTCATATTGTGTAATCTATCAGCTAATTTAATTAATATAACTCTAATATCTTTTCCCATTGCTAAAAACATTTTTCGATAGTTTTCGACTTGTTGTTCTTCAGCACTTACATAATTTATTTTTCCTAATTTTGTAACCCCATTAACCATTTCGGCTATTTCTGGACTAAACTCATTCGATATATTATCTAATGTTATTTCTGTATCTTCAACTAGATCATGCATTAATGCAGCACAAATAGTTGCATCATCTAATCCTAATGTTGCAAGAATATACGCTACTTGTGTTGGATGTATTATATATGGTTCTCCAGATAGTCTTTTTTGTTCACCATGATGACTAAGCGCATAATTATATGCCCTTCTAATTAGCTTTATATCAGCCCTTTTATTATGTTTTTTTATTTCTTGAATTATATCATTTATGGTTGCCTCTTTAATTTCTGTCATAATATTATTCCCTTCTTCGTCAAATTAGGTTAATTTAATTCAAACAATTCCTTGTCGAATTAATTCGATTTTTTAGTTAAACTTTTTATTATATCTCTGCTTCAATATTAATTCTTACTTAGAATACTGTAATTATAATACAGCTTTTCTTAAATCTTTAAGTAAAACTTGAATTTTTTCAGTATTATTATAACTATTTATTTGTAAATTTCCAACTATATCAACTTTATCTCCTATTTGGAATTCATCTGCCAATTCTCCCATGCTAAAACCTATTGCATCAATATAAGAATGGATATCTTGCAAACCAAGTTTTAAATGTTTTCCATCTGTAAGTGTTCTTATTGATGTTATCTTTAAATTTTTGTATATAAATACTGGCTCATAATTCGCTTCTCCAAATGGTTCTAACAAACTTAATTCCTTTATAGTAGATATATTTATTTCATTTTGATTTATTTCATCATCAATTTTTAACTCTGGTGTTGATTTTTCATCTTTTATATTGTTTTTAGTATATTCTTCAAATTCTTTTTTAAATTTTTCAAAATTATTAGTTTTTAACCCTAATCCTATAGCCATACTATGTCCACCATAATTTGTTAGATATTTATTGCATTTACTAACAGCCTCATGTATATCAAATCCTTCAATGCTTCTTCCTGATCCTCTCGCTTCTTCTCCTTCAAAACATACTAGTATACTTGGCTTATAGTAACTTTCTGTTATTTTTGACGATACAATTCCAATTACTCCATGATGCCATCCCTCTTTTCCCAAAATATAACAATCTGGCTCCTCATTTATTTCATTTTTTATCTCTTCAATACATTGAATTGCTTCTTCAAAAATTCTTTTTTCAATATTTTGTCTTTCAACATTATATTCTTCTAATTTTTGTGCTAATTCTCTAGCTCTTAGTGGATCATCCGTTAAAAATAGTTGTAATGCAACTTCTTGATGTCCCATTCTTCCACATGCATTTATTCTTGGTGATATTCCAAAAGATACAGTAGTTGCGTTTATTTCTTTAAATCCTGCCAATTTTAATATTTCTCTAAGTCCAATATTTCTAGTCTGTTTTACTAACATTAATCCTAATTTTGCTATTACTCTATTTTCATCAATCAATGGAACAATATCCGAAATTGTCCCAATACAAGCAATATCTAAATATTTTAAATATTCATCTTCTTTGATTTGCATTTTTATTGCTAAAGCCTGAGTTAATTTGAATGCTACTCCACATCCTGCCAATTCTCTAAATTGATATTTATTGTCTTTTCTTTTACAATCTACTACAGCTAAAGCTTTTGGCAATTCCTCTCCTGGTTCATGATGATCTGTAATGATTACGTCCATATTTAACTTTTTTGCAAATTCTACTTCTTCTATAGCAGTAATTCCACAATCTACTGTAATCATTAGATTATATCCATCTTCTGCAATTTTCCTTATCGCATCTTTATTAAGTCCATATCCTTCATTTATTCTGTTTGGAATATATACTCCTACATCTATTCCTCTATCTTGCATAAATCTCTTTAATATTGTTGAACTTGTAATTCCATCAACATCATAATCACCATATACTATAATTCTTTCATTATTTTCAATAGCTTTTAATATTCTATCTACTGCCCTTTTCATATCAGGCATCAAAAATGGATCATAAAAATCATGTCTTGTTGGCTTTAAAAATTTTTCAATATCATTATCGTCTATATTTTTGTTTGCTATGACCCTTGAAACTATTTTACCTAAATTATATTTTTCTTGTATTGACTTTGTTTTCTCTTCAATATTAGGTATTTCGTCTATCTTTTTCCATATTTTTTTCATCTAATCTCTCTTTCCTATATTCTCCCCTTTTATTTATAATTAAAAATAATATTGCCATTATTTTATACCTTTTTTGGTACTTTGGCAATATTATTTTTTGAATTTATTCTCTTAAATTGATTTTATTTTGCAAGTTTAATTTTTTTATTTTTCTCATAAATCAATTTTATTGTACTGTAACCTTTATAGTAACTGTTACTTGCTTCTTTCCTGCTTCCCATGCTCTATAAGTTTTTTCATATACTCCTGCCTTTGTTATATCTATCTTTAAATCATTTGCCGGTTTAAAAGTATACATTATAGCATCACCATTTTTTGCTGTAATAACTGGTAGCATATCTTTATAGTTTTCTTCATTTATATTCAGTGTAATTTCTAATGTTGAACCATCTGAGATTTCATTATCGTTTTCATATAATCTTAAGCTTGATTCTGGTAATTCAGTTTGTTCTACATTGCTAAAATCCTCATTAAGTCTATAAAATATTTGTTTATTATAGTTTAATCCTTTGTTGTAATATATCGCTCTTGATTTGCTATTAATAATATATACATTGTCTGAACTGTTCTCAGTTGTATCTCCAAGATTTATATTGTCTGTTTCAGTTTTTAGTTCTCCTAACTCTAAATTATATTTGCTTTTTAGCATCTCAGCTAATTTATTAAAGTCTATTACATAATATGGCTCTTGGTCATTTGGACTTTTTACATCAGTTGTTAAAAAAGTTTTATTTCCAGTATATATTGGTCCAATAGTTGATATATCGTCATTTACGTCATATAAAATTGATATATTTTCTTTTAATTTTAACATGTCATCTCTAAAGTTTGTGTATTTTTTTGTTTCAGTTAATTTTGTTGTTCTGACTACTATTGGTGTGCTTATAAGTAATAGAACAACAGCTGTTATAACTAATGCTATTAATGTTATTCCTCTCTCCTTCTTAATCTTTTGCATAATAACCCTCTTTTCTAAAAATATTATATATCTCTATCTACACTTCTTGGTTCTTTTGATACTGGCTCATTTTTATTTGCATCTGGCTCTGTTTTTGCCTTTGGCTTTGTTGTTTCATGTGGTTTTGAACTTGATTTTTCAGTACTTTTTAATGAAAGTTTGTCCTCTCTTGCTATTTTTAAAGCTTCTTCCATTCCCATCTTACTATCTTCATAAATGACTTCTTCCATTGCTTGATCTAATATTTTTTTATTTTCAGGGTTTAATTCATTAAATCCATTTAATCTCTGATATAAATAGTCATTCCCATATTCATCTTCTAATAATTCTTCTTCTGATAAATCAGGACCCATAAATCTTTTAAAGAATTGTGCTATTTCTACGAAAAAGTCCCTTATTTTTTCAAATATATTGTTCATTTTAATTTAAAACTCCTTTATTTCATATACTAATACTCTTTTATTATATCATTTTATGATAGTTTTTGCAAGTTTTTTTGCCAAATATTTGATATATTCTCATATATTTTCTCTTTTAGACTAAATTCTTTTTCGGTTTGTATTACTAGTTTCCATAGGTATGCTAGTACTATTATCATTACAATATTTTTATAATATAATACTAATATGCTACTTACAGTTGTAAGTAATGCTATACTTATTAATGATATATCTTGAATATATGTATAACTTAGCCTTAATCCTTTGAATATATGAAGTATTTCATGTACAATTCTTCCACCATCTAGTGGATATATTGGTATTAAGTTAAATATTGCTATAATTAAATTACTGTAAATTATATTTTTATTTGTTAATCCTACAAATGTAAAATCACCTTTCATAGCAGTTATAATCATTGTTACTCCAAATATTAAAATATTTGTAATCGGTCCTGCAAGGGCAACAATTATTTTTTTTACTGATATCATATTTCCTTTTTTTACTTTTTTGTTATAATCATCAAAATCTAATTTAAAATTTAGTTTAATTCCATATGGCATTATACTTAAGTTTTGTGGTTTAAATCCAATTATTATTCCACATATCAAGTGTCCTAGTTCATGAATTAGAGCAAATATCATAGCTGTAGCATATATTTCTATTTTATTTGTTATGAAAAAAATAAGAGCAAAAATAAATATTTTTATATCTATTTTTATATTCATTAATCAATCTCCTTGTATAAAATTTAAATTTATGCAATTCTCTTTTTAATATATTATAAGTCTACTACTTTTTGTGGATCAACAGTTACATTGTTTCTTCGTATTTCAAAATGTAAATGTGGTCCTGTTGACCTTCCTGTTGCTCCTGATTCTGCTATTTTCTGTCCTTGATTAATATGTTCTCCTACGTTTACTATAATTTTACTACAATGTGCATATAATGTGCTTATATCTCCATTTGTTATTTTTACATGATTTCCATAATCACCATAATTTGAAACAATTTCAACTGTTCCTTCAATTGCTGAAACTATATCTGTTCCAGTATTTATTCCAATATCTACTCCAGCATGATTAGCTGATACTATATCTGTTGGTGTCCTTTCACCATATGGAGATGTAATAACTCCTGATACAGGTTTTATAAAACTCAACTTATTTTTTATATATGTAATATCATCAACGTCTTGACTTACTTGTGTTTCGTCATTTCCTCCGCCTATTCCATTTGTTTCGTTATTATTTTGGTTGTCATCTTGGCTACCTTCACTATTTTCTTCATTCTGTTTCGTTTGTTCTTGTTCATTATTCTCATTAATCTCATTTTTGTTATCTTCATTTTGTTTTTCTTGATTTTCTATTTGATTATTATTTTCCGCTATTTTATCTTCTTCTGCAATATTATTACTGTCTTGTGTTTTATTTTCAAATTTGCTCATTATTTCTTTTGTCCCATTACTTATTTCTGTATATATTTTTTGAAAATCTGTATCATTTGACATTATATATTTTATTTTTTCCATTGCATATGTATTGTGTTGACTGATAAAATATATAATTCCAAATATACATATACTACTAATTATTTGTATTGACAGCTTGTCAAAGGCAGTTAACTTCTTTACTTTTCTTTCACTATTATTTATATTACTTGCTGGAATTCTCCCATTTTGCCTTCTTGATGCTATTTCTTCAGCTCTTCGTATTTTTTCCTCTTCACTTAATATTTTTTCCATATGTATTCCTTCCTAAGATAACGTTTCACTTTTTAATGAATCCCTTTTCTTCTTTAATTTGTAAAATTAATATGTTATAATATATGAAAAAAATATAAGTTTATTACCAATTTGTTCTTAACTAATTATAAAATTTTTAGACTACAATTGCCAAAACTACTACTGATAAAATGAAAGTACTAGCTTTTAAAATTATATTTGTTCTTTTTAATTTTTTATTTTTACTTTTTAATTCTGATACAATTATTCTTTCTTCACTTTCAATTAGTTCTTTATTACATTGATTTAATATATTTTCAGCTTCACTAACAATAAATTTTTTATTAAAATTACCCATAAGTGTTTTCTCCTTTTCTAGGATTATTTCCACTTATGGGTAATTTATACAATTGCATTTTAACACAATATAATTTATTAAATTAATTGAATAACTAATTTTTTGCTTTCATTTCTTAGTATTTTTATTTGTTTAGTTCTCAGCTCTTCTGGAGCATTTTCACACATTCCAGTATATATTTTATTTTCTCCGTCATATACATCAATTTCTAATAAGTTAAATTCTTTAATAGTCATATTAACCTTCTTTTTAAGCTTATACTTTTTTAATTTTCTCGTCTGCACTTTCTTCTATCCCTGTAGCTACAACAGTTACAATAACTTTGTTATCAAGTGTTTCATCTATCTCTGTTCCGAAAATCATATTAGCTTCAGGACTAATCTTATCTGCAATTATTTCAGCACTTCTGTTAATATCGTCTAGTCCAATATTCTCTCCACCTTTAATGTTAAATATAACACCTTTTGCTCCATCAATTTTGTTTATTGTAAGTGGATTTGCTAATGCATTTTGTGTTGCTTCTTCAATTTTGTTTTCACCATCAGCTTTTCCTATTCCCATATATGAATATCCCTCATAGCTTAGAATAGTTTTTATATCGGCAAAGTCAACATTAATAGTACCAACTGAGTAAATTAAGTCTGTTATTGATACAACAGCTTGTCTTAAAATATCATCAGTTAGCTTAAATGCATTCATTATTGATATATTATTTTCAGTGTGTGCAAGTAGCTTGTCATTTGAAATTGTAATTAATGCATTTACATTTGGCTTTAATTTTTCAATTCCTTCTTTAGCTCTTGTACCTCTAAGTTTTCCTTCAAACATAAATGGTGTAGTTACTACACCTATCGTAAGTATCCCTTTTCTTTTAGCATTTTCTGCTATTACTGGTATTGCTCCTGTACCTGTTCCTCCGCCCATTCCAGCTGTTAAAAATACTAGGTCAGTATCTTCTAAAATCTTTTCAATTTGTTCAATACTTTCTCTTGCTGATTTTTCTCCAACTTCTGGGTTAGCTCCAGCTCCAATTCCCTTTGCTGTTTCTTTTCCAATTTGTAAAGTTTTTAAATCCTTAGTGTTAGTTCTTTCTAATATTCCTTTTTCAGTGTTTATTATTACATATTCTACACCTCTTAAGGCTGTTTTAGTCATTTGAATTACAGCGTTGTTTCCTCCGCCTCCAATACCTAATACTTTTATCTTTATTAGGTTCTTGTTCTTATTTGTTGGTACTTGTTCTAACACTGTCATTTCCTCCATTCTATATTCTAACGTATATTATACGTTAAAAATACGAATTTTTCAAGTATTTTGGAATTTTTTTTGCAAATAGATATATTTTTTTACTTTTTTGTGTTCTTTTCAATGTTATGTAATTTTTGAATTATTTCAGCTTTTGCCATCAAGGAATAAGACCACATTATTAAGAATGTTAGTCCAACTAATCCTATAACAAATAAAGTTAACTCTTTAAATACAACGGTCACAATGCTTATTACGACTAATATTATGATAGCTGATATTTTAACAATTTTACATAATTCATCTACTTTTTCTGCAACTTTGTTTGAATATTGTTCCATATCTTCCTCCTTTATCTTTCGAATATTAAAAATTATATTTATTAATTTTTCATTTTGCATTGTACCACTTTTCGACTTCACTTACAAGTGCACGCTTGTATTTTTCTATAATTCTCAAAAGCCTTGATACTAGCAAGTTATCGTTATTGTTAAATCATTTTCCATGATCATCTTTATTGTACTCTCATGTACCTCTAACTCGCTTATATAGTATAGTTCAATGATTAAATCTTTGTTTTTTTCATCAGATAAAATTAATTTTTGATCACTTACTATAATTTTACAATTTTTGATAGTTGTATTATATTGAATAGCATTCTCAAACTCAACATATACCTCACAATTTTGAAATTCTTCAACCTTATTTTTTATTTTTTCTACAATTTCTTTTTCTTTCATATTTTTTATTTCCTTTACTTTATTTTAGGAATTAATAGGAAAAAGTATGAAGAATTTAGAACTTATATTTTTCCTATCGCTTCCTTTTTCACTTACAAGTGTTACACTTGTAAGTATTACTATGCTCTATTATAATGATTTTTCGTTATAATATCAAGTCTTTTTTTGATTTTTATTTAAATTTATTTATGCTGTTGTTTTTAATTCTAATCTTAATTTGTCTGCAATCATGGCTATAAACTCACTGTTTGTAGGCTTCCCCTTATCTGCAGAGACGGTGTAACCAAATATGTTTTCAACAGTTTTTTGATCACCTCTTCCCCAAGCAACTTCTATTGCATGTCTAATTGCACGTTCAACTCTAGATGGTGTTGTTCCATATTTGAAAGCAATTTCTGGATATAATAGTTTTGTTATTTGATTAATTATATTAATATTATTTACTACCATTATAATTGCTTCTCTTAAATATTGATATCCTTTGATATGTGCTGGAACACCAACTTCATGAATTATATTAGTTACAAGTGCTTCTAAATTCTCTTTATCATTTTCATTTGTTATATGTATATATCTTGATTTTATTTCTCTTCCTGAAACTATTTCTTTTTTCAAATCTTCTGGATTGTAAAATTTAATTTCCTTTATTCTTTGAATTAATAATGTAATATCAAATGGTTTTATTACATAGTAATCTGCTCCAAGTGCTATTGCTTTTTGTGTTATTAGATCTTGTCCTACTGCTGATACCATAATGCATATTGGTTTATTTTCCATTTGTGTTTTTGATAATTGCTCTAAAACTCCTAGCCCATCTAAATGTGGCATTATTACATCTAGTAAACATACATCTGGTTTTAAATTTAGTATTTTTGTTACTGCATCCTCTCCATCTTTTTCAACAGCTACAACTTCTATTTCTTCATCTTTACTTAAAAAATTTTTTAGTGTAACTCCAAATTCATAATTATCGTCTGCTATTAATACTCTAATCTTTTTACTCATTTTTTCTTCCTCCTAAGTTTCTATATTTTACCAATTGATTATACAATTTTCATTTTTGTTTTTCAATAGTTTTTACTAATTTTTCCCATTTTTCTTTTTAAAGTATTATTTTAAACGCTTTTTTTCGTGCAAGGTATTTCGACAAAATTCGACATTTGAGCATTTTTTATACATTATGTAAATTATATATACTTAGGCTTTGCAAATTTATTTATATATTAACTTAACTTTTATTCATTTTTTGATTATATTTTATTTTTATCATATTTTATAAATTTTTATATATTATTAACTATGTTTATAAAGAATGATTACTAGTAGTACTAGGTTTATAGGTAAATCCTCTTCTTAAAAACCTAAATATACTAATAAAGGAGTTTTATTTATGGGACTTACTAATTCTTCTACTGGAAAAAAACTAAATCATAATAATAATTTTATCAATGATTTTGATTATAAAGTAACTTTAGCTGGTAATCCCAACACTGGAAAATCAACTGTTTTTAATGCTTTAACTGGTTTAAATCAACATACTGGAAATTGGACTGGAAAAACTGTTGAAAATGCTGTTGGAATGTGTGAATACCAAAATAAAAAATATTTATTTTGTGATATTCCTGGTACATATTCACTTTTTACAAATTCTGATGAAGAAAAAATTGCACATGATTACATTAAAAGTTCTTCTGCAGATGTAACTGTTGTAGTTATTGATGCTACCAGACTTGAGAGAAATTTAAACCTTGTTTATCAAATATTTGAATTAACCAATAATGTTATTGTTTGTGTTAATTTGATTGATGAAGCATTAGATAAAGGAATTAAAGTAGATTTAAATTTATTGTCTCAAGAGCTTGGAGTTCCTGTAGTAGGCACTATTGCTAGAAAGAAAAAGACTTTGTATAATCTTTTAAAAACTATTTATTTGGTTTGTTCTGGCGAACTGTTATGTAATCCTATTAAAGTTGATTTTTCTGCTGATTTTGAAATTAGTTCAAAAAAGATTTTTGAAAAAGCCAATGAAGTAGTTGAAAAATGCTGTGTTTTTGAAAACAATAATTATAATGATAGAGATAAAAAAATTGATAAAATCCTAACTTCTAAAAAGTTTGGAATTCCAATAATGATACTGTTTTTTGGTTTAATCTTCTGGATAACTATTGTTGGCGCTAACTACCCTTCACAAATTCTTTCAAACTTTTTCAATTTTCTATCGCCTTATTTTGAAGGATTTTTATTATGGTTACACTTACCAAATTGGATAGTATCTCTGCTTATTAACGGCGTTTATAAAACTGCATCTTGGATTGTTGCTGTTATGCTTCCTCCTATGGCTATATTTTTCCCTTTATTTACTTTATTAGAAGATTTAGGGTATCTTCCTAGAATTGCTTTTAATTTGGATAAATGTTTTAATAAATGTCATAGCTCTGGAAGGCAAGCATTAACAATGTGTATGGGGTTTGGATGTAATGCAGCTGGTGTTATTGGTTGTAGAATTATGTCGTCTAAACGTGAACGACTTATTGCTATTTTAACTAATAGTTTCGTTCCTTGTAATGGTCGTTTTCCACTCTTAATTACACTTGCTACTTTGTTTTTTAGTAGTACAATGTATCATGGAAAGAGCTTTGGCGCAAGCTTAATATCAACATTAATAGTATGTCTAATTGTTTTAATAGGAATTGGATTTACATTTTTAGTGTCTTCAATTTTATCTAAAACATTACTTAAAGGTAAAAGCACTGGTGCAGTTCTTGAATTACCACCCTATAGAAAGCCTCAATTTGGAAAAATATTAATTCATTCTTTAATTGATAGAACTTTATTTGTTCTTGGAAGGTCTCTAACTGTTGCTGTACCTGCTGGAGTTGTTATATGGGTTCTTGCTAATTTAAGTATTGGTTCAAGTAGCTTGCTTGAACTTGTTGCAAATTTCTTTGATCCTTTTGCTAAACTTATGGGACTGGATGGTTATATTTTAACTGCTTTTATTTTAGGTCTTCCAGCAAATGAAATAGTCCTTCCTGTAATATTCATGTGTTATACGAATAGTAACTCTCTTGTTGATATCAATAATTCTGCAAATATTTTTAATTTACTAACTACACATGGCTGGACAATTTTAACCGCTTTAAATGTTATGCTTTTTTCATTATTACATTTTCCTTGTGGAACTACTCTACTTACTATTTACAAAGAAACTAAAAGTAAAAAATGGACTTTACTTGCTTTTGCAATTCCTACAGTTTGTGGAATAGTTATGTGTATGTGTACTAATTTAATTTATAATTTGATAGTTTAAAAAATAATAAAAGCTAAAATAAGTTTTCCTTACTTTAGCTTTTTTAGTTATAAATTTATTTTTTGTATACTTCTCCTATTAAATCATATTCTCTTACTTCTGTTATTTTGCATTCGATAAATGTGTTAATTTGAACTGTTTCTTGTAATTCTTTGTTTCCTTTAATATAGACATATCCATCAATTTCTGGTGTGTCCATATATGTTCTTCCAACAAAGTATAATTCTCCTTTATCATTTACATATGCATCTTCAATTAAAGTTTTAAATTTCTTTCCAATAAATTTTTGAAGGTTTTCATTTGATATTTCTTGTTGTTCTTTCATTATCTTATTATATCTTGATTTTTTAGTACTTGAATGAACTTGTTCTGGCATTCTTGATGCTGCTGTTCCTTCTTCTTTTGAATATGTAAAACATCCTAATTTATCAAATTTCGCCCATTTTATAAACTCATATAATTCATTAAAATCGTTTTCATTTTCGCCTGGAAATCCACACATTACTGTGCTTCTTATAATTACATCTGGTATTTCTTTTCTAAGTTTTTCTATTAGTTTTATTATGCTTTCCTTAGTTGTTTTTCTATTCATTTTCTTTAAAATATTGTTTGAAATATGTTGTATTGGAATATCAAAATATTTACATATTTTTTTATTTGTTTTTACTTCGTTTATTAAGTCGTCTGTTATTGTTTCAGGATATGAGTATAAGAAACGTATCCATTCAATTCCTTGTATTTCACTTAGTTTATGTAAAAGTTTAGCAAGTCTTGGTTCTTCATATATGTCTGTTCCATATTTTGTTGTATCTTGTGCTATTACTATTAATTCTCTTATTCCTTCTTTTGCTAGCTTTCCTGCTTCTTCAATAATATCTTCTTCTTTTCTTGATCTAAACCTCCCACGAATATATGGAATTGCGCAGAATGTACAAAAATTGTTACATCCTTCTGCTACTCTAATATATGCATAGTTTGGGCCTGTACTTATTATTCTGTTCATAAAATCTAAGTTATTAGTTTTTAATTCTTTATCTTTTTTGCAATTTCTTTCATTATTACTTTTTATTTTTTCCTTTGATTTGTCGTTTTTTGTCGTATTAAAGATTTTACTTTTAATTTGCTCCCATATTGTTTCATATTCACTAAATTTTACAAATACATCAACTTCTGGCAATTCTTTTTCAAGTTCTTCTTTATATCTTTCAACTAAGCAACCAGTTACAATCAAATATTTACATTTTTTCTTTTTATATTCTGCCATCTCAAGTATTGTTTGAATTGCTTCTTCTTTTGCAGTTTCAATAAATCCACAAGTATTTACAATAATTATATCTGCTTCTTTTGGATCATTTACTATCTTATAATTATTGCTTTTGAATAATCCAATCATCATTTCTGTGTCAACTAAATTCTTGCTGCATCCTAATGAAACAAAACCTACATTCATATACTACTCCATTTCTTTTATTTAATTTTGCTCTTGTTTTTGAATTATTGAATTTAACCTATCAACTCCTCTAACTAGTTTATCATAAGTATTTTTGTCTATATTACTCTCCTCTGTATCATACATTGCAATTTCTTTTTTCATATCCAATATTTTATATCTATTTTCTTTATATTGGCTTCCTCTATCAAGCATGTATACTGGTATATAGTCCACTTTATATATTGATGCATTTCCATTTTTATCCACATAAATTTGGAAGTTTAATATTAATTCTAAGTTTGCATTTTCATTTGCAAATTCTGATGTATAGTCTCCTACTGAATATGCTACAAAACATTTGTCACCATATTTATTTTCAATCATTTCCATTTTTTGTATTGCAGATGGATGTGCTCCAATTATTATGTCTGCACCATTATCAATTAAAAGGTCACGTTGCTCTTCTTGTATTTTGTTTGTCTTGTTTGTGTTTACATCGCCCCAATGCATCATTACTATTGAGATTTGTGCATTTTCCTCTGCATATTTTAAATCTTCTTTTATTGTATTTTCATTATATATGTTTACTCCACCTCTGCCATCATCATATGTATATCCTAAAATTGCTATTTTTACTCCTCTTTTTTCAACAATTTTCACTCTTTTTTCTGGCGTTTCATCATATACTCCTACTGTCTCAATACCTAAACTTTTTAAATATTCTTCTGTTTCTTTTAAACCTTCTTCTCCATTATCCATTGCATGATTATGTGCTAGACTTACAAAGTCAATTCCAGATTTTTTTATACTTTGTGCAAATTCTTTTTTTACGTCTTTAACATCTGTTTCATATGTACCTAAATTTAAGTTGGAATCTTTAAAATACTTTGATATGTCTTCAAATATACCGTCAAAGTCTTGTCCATATTTTTGCATATTATTACCACATAGAATATCACCCACTGCTGATACTCTAACTATCGTAGCACTTTTATAGTCTAAAAGGCTTGACATTTCATCTATTGTTGATTGGTATATCTCTTCTATCTGTGCATTTATTCTTTCTTTTTCTTCTAATATTTTTGCTTTTTCAATAGTTGCTTCCCTTTGCATTAACCATATATATATTCCAAATGTTACTATTATTAACATCAGGAATGAACATATTGTATAAAATGTTGTGTCATTCATTCCTAGTATTTTTTTTCTTCTTCTATTTCCTAATCTTCTTGACATTTGTCTTTCCTTTACTATTAAATTTAAGGTTTATACTTTTTGTATAAACCTTTTTTATTATATACTTTATTGACAAAAATGTAAAGATTTTCTGATTATTATCCTATTCCATTTCTTACATACCAATATCCATTCTTTTCTCCATTATTTGGATAAGCATCTATTGAACTAGAAATAACAGTTTTTCCGTGTATTTGTACCTTTTTTGTACTTAATTACCTCCTTACTTGTATGTTCTTCAATTGTTCCATAAAATACTCCATTTAATACCTTATTAATTTTAATTATCCCCCAAGATGAACACCAGTAATTTTTATCTGCTGGAGACATTGTATAGTCAGAATATACATAGTATGTTCCTCCTGCAACCATATCTATTCCATCTGTTTGAAAAAGTGTAACTTTGCTTGGCGCTGTAAATAATCCTGTATTTCTTCTTAAAGTTGCTTTTGCATTTCCAGAAACTTTGTGATATGGCTTTGGTTCTTCAAATGGTTTGGTTTCGATTACCTCTTCAAAATATTTCTCTTCTATTGCTGCAGAATAAATATCCCATTTATACATTAATGTACGTGCACTATTGTTATTCCACGTTATCCACCCTATATTTCCTGCTTTGTCATACATTCTAACTTGTACTTTATGATATCCCATTGATAAATTTGTTACTGTAATTTCTCCTAGTCCATCTTCACTTTCGATTTTTCCTTGGTATTTGTCATCTATATAAACCTCAGTGTGTGAAATACCTGACATTTCATCACTAAATTTTGTTACTTTAACAGTAATGCTATCTACTGTTTTAGTTGACCACCCTGCATATCCATCTGGAATTTTATTATCAAAATTAAATCCTTCACTTCTCCATTTTAACCTTTCTCCTGACAGCGTTTCTAACATTGTCCACAAATAGTATGATCCAGTTAATCCATTTTTTGTTATTGTATCTCCACTTTTAAATATTTGATCATCTGGGAATTGATCATCATTTGGTGTATTTATACTATCTGTCCATACATATTTTGACTTTACTACTTTATCTGCTGTTTCTCGTATTGTAACTGTTGTTGAGTGTGATTTCTTCCATTCGTTATTTCCATTTGGATCAAATTTTACTGATGCTACTATTCCATCTACTGTTGCTATTGTACTTGCCATTAAGTCTCCATATGCTTTTATTATGTAATTTCCATTTTGTGTTGCTATATATGGTTCTGTTACTTCTGGTTTTGCTGGATTGTATGTGTATTCCTTTATTTTTTCTCCTAGTAGCCATATTTCTATTTTATTTATGCCATCCTTATTTTCGCTTGCATTTATTGTAATTGTTGCATTTTTCTTATCGCTTGCTATCGCTACTGTTGCATCTATTGTTGGGAATATCA
>CATKDT010000064.1 GCA_949746675.1 uncultured Clostridia bacterium | reverse complement strand
TTGGAGGCGCCACTCAGAATCGAACTGAGGAATAAAAGTTTTGCAGACTTCTGCCTTACCACTTGGCTATGGCGCCATATCAATATATAATATGAATGTAATAAGTTAAATGCTACTATAATAATTTAACATATTTTTTGAATTTTTGCAATACATTTCTAAAAAATTAACAATTTTTTTGCTTATTTTTAATAATTTTCTTCATTATATCATAGTTTACCCATTTAATATTATTACAATAAGAGGTGTTTTATGAATAGAAATTTTACTGTTATATCTGCTATGTGGAGTTCATCTTGTTTGATTGTATCAAATAGCTTAAAACAAATCGCTAACGATTTTTCTAACATAAATATTATTAATTATGATTTAGATGCTGATAAGATTAGTAAATATGGTGTTGGAAATACTCTTTCTGTACTGATTTTAGAAGATGAAATGGAGATGAAATTGATAGATTAATTGTTGAAAAAACACTAATAGAAATACGTATTTTTTTAAGTAATAATTAAACAAAGAAGGGAATGTGCAATAACTATGAGAAAAAAGATATTAATTTTATTTGCTATTATTTTATTAATGTATTCTAACTATACCATTTTTGCATCTAGCACTTCTAATTCTTTAAATACTACCTCATTGCCTAGTAAATCAAATAATCAAATTGAATATAAAGATTTGGTTGCTAATATTGCAGAAGTACCAGAAGAAGATGGAAAAATTAACTTGTATTTTTTCTATGGTAGTGGATGTATTGCCTGTGATGATAGTCAAGTTATGGTAGATGATTTGAAACAAACCTATCCTAACTACTTAAATGTGTATACTTATGAAACATGGCATAATGATGATAATGCTAAGTTGTTATAAAATTCTGCATTTATTTCTAATTATTTTAATCGTGCTCCAGAT
Source organism: uncultured Clostridia bacterium (assembly GCA_949746675.1). Lineage (GTDB taxonomy): Bacteria > Bacillota > Clostridia > TANB77 > CAG-508 > CAG-793. The sequence continues at coordinate 1,045 of CATKDT010000064.1, read as the reverse complement.
GGAATTATTTATACAAGCTCTGCTACTGAGTCTAATAATCTTGTTATTAAAGGGATTGCTGATAAATATAAACACAAAGGTAATCATATTATTATTTCAGATATGGAGCATTCAAGTATCATTGCTCCTTGTAATTACTTATCCTCTTTAGGCTATGATGTTTCAGTTATTTCCACAAATATGACACAAATAGTGGATAATGGCTTCTTATATAGATTTTATTACTTTTGCTCCACATAAGTTTTATGGTTTAAATGGTTTGGGAGTACTTGTAAATCGCTCTAATCTTCCTATTATACCTTTATTTCGTGGTGGAAAATACAACACCTTATAGAAGTGGAAGTCCTGATACTGCTAATATTATTTCTTTAAATTCAGTTTTTAAAATAGCTTTAGACTATTTAGTGAGTAATAATTTATTTTTTCTTATCAAACAAAAAACAACCTATATATAAGTTGTTCCTAATTCAATCATAATTATTTTTAAAATAAAAAAATCTGGCAATACCTATTTTCCAGGCAAGGTAACTCGCGAGTATCGTCGGCATATTTAGTCTTGACTTCCGTGTTCGAGATGGGGACGGGTATTTCACTAAATATAATCATCACCAGAAATTCTTTGTGTACTTCTTCTAGCACACTCAAAAATATATAGCTCTATTCTTATCCTTCCATAATACCTTATTATCTTTCTTCTCTCTTAGCCATTTTTTCGTGGTTAAGCCCTCGATTTATTAGTATTGGTCAGCTCAATATATCTCTATACTTACACCTCCAACCTATCTACCATGTAGTCTTCATGGAATCTTACTACCTTACGATATGGGATATCTTATCTTGGAGTGGGCTTCACACTTAGATGCTTTCAGCGTTTATCCCGTCCATACTTGGTTACTCAGCTATGCATTTGGTAATACAACTGATGCGCCATCTGTATGTCCATCCTGGTCCTCTCGTACTAAGGACAGCTCCTTTCAATATTCCTGCGCCCGCAACAGATAGGGACCGAACTGTCTCACGACGTTCTGAACCCAGCTCGCGTACC
>CATKDT010000063.1 GCA_949746675.1 uncultured Clostridia bacterium | reverse complement strand
ATTTATATTTTTCTCATATTGTCCATCTGCTAATAATACTGTTTCCAATACTTCTCTTGCCTTTGCTTCATTATACTTTTCTCCTGCATTTTCAGCTCTATTAAATATTCCCTTATCACTAAATACTGCACTTAAACTTACAGCTGCAAGAATTAGTAATACTATTAGGGTCACTGAGAATGCAAAAAACAACATATTTAAAAATTTTTCTAATATGTTGTTTTTGTTTTTTGTATTACAACTCCAAATCCTGTAGTTATGTCTGGTTGCCTATGTGAGTCATTATATGCAAACATGTTAGAATTTTTCGTTATAGGTCTGAGCCTCTAATTAAGAATGTGTATCTTGTTACATATAGAATGATGCACCTAATTCCAATATACTACTTACATAGAGATTTGATATATTGCATCTACTCTGTTATATCAAGTACTTCTCATTAATCAATCATGCATTTTTCTGAAAATGATATTTTCTTAGAATTATTTAAAATAATTTATTTTTTAATTAGTCTATACTAAAATTATAATTAGTTAATAAGAATAGTCTCCAAAGCTAAAAATCCTCTGAAAATCCCTTTTTATTTTAATTATTCAATTCCTTTCCACCTTGTATATAAGGTTCCTTGCAAGCCATTGTCACTATATTGTGTACGATTAGAAGATGTCACAATTCCGATTTGGATGTGAATCTGGTTCATAATGACCACCATATGCAGTGTACCCATACTTGTCATAGGCCCCATAGGACCACACATTATCTCCGCTGCTTCTGCCATTCTCTAACATACTTAAGAGTAGCATAATGAGCCCTTATGTCTACGAACCATTTTCCGACTCCGATTAAAATTAGCAGTTACATATCCAGAAGGAGATTCTTTAATAGTACAAGCATTGTTGACTAGAATTACAGTTGGTCTTGAATTCCAATATGGGTCTCCGTATTCTCTGTGAATTCCCACATGTTCCTGAACCAAATACAGGCCCGCTCAGGTCACTTACATAATGCGTTGAATAACGATACCAAGTATATAATTTAGTTCTTGCGATTATGTTTACTTTTGTACTATTTCCTAATTCATCAATGACTATAGTATAACATTCTTTTCCTTCTGACATTTCTGTTCCATTCCATTTATATATTGTGGTTTCTTCTGATGTAATTTGTGTATCCACTTTTACTTCATCCATATAAAACTCATATTTAGCTATTTCACTATGTATATCGCTTGCTGTTACGGTCAATGTAAATGATGTTTCTGATGTTGGAGTTGAAGTTAATTCTACTGTTGGTCCTTCGTTATCAAAATTAAATCCTTCACTTCCGCATATATTTGTTTTTCCTGTTTCTGTTGTTAATAATATCCATAAATAATATGTACCTGTCATTGTATCATTTCCGCCTGTTACCATGTTGTTTTGGCAAGTTTCTGTGAATTCTGTTTCTGCTGGTGGATTTGCACTGCTTGTTGTCCATTTGTATTTTAGACTTGTTACTTTTTCACCTGTCTCTTTTACTATTATTTTTGTTGTATGCCCTTTCTTCCATTCTGTACTTCCATTTGGTGAGAATTCTACTGCTGGTACTAT
>CATKDT010000062.1 GCA_949746675.1 uncultured Clostridia bacterium | reverse complement strand
TGATAAAATTTTTCCGAAAAAAATTTGTGCATCTTCAATTCCTAGCAGAATTCCAGCAAATACCGTTAAATTACTTGTTATTAAAATAATTATAAAGATAAGTGATATTACTATTTTTTTCATACAATCATCTCTCTTTCCACTTTATAAATTACTCATTCTGTTTCAGTATAGCACGAGGACAATTAATTTACAACTACTTGCCTTTATTATTTTTTTCTTCAACTTCATTAAGATGTGGATATAGTGAAACAATAACATCTTTTATAGTTTCAATCTCTTCAGCATTGCATCTATCAATAATATTCACAAATATTTCTTTGTCATTATATTCCTCTTTCATATTTGCTATTTCTCCATATAATAAACTATCTGTTGGAATTTTTAATGCTTTTTAAATTCGAAGCAGAGTATATACACTACAGCTATTATTCCAATTTTCTAACTCCTATTTGTTTTCTGTATATCTTTACTCGTTTTCCAAAATTCTCCCAGTCCATGTATTCGTATCTGTTTACTCTCTCCATTTTATTCTCCCACTAGCAATAATTTTATTTCTATTATGGTGGTTGTTTAATGCACAAATAAAAAACGAATATATATGTTAGTTTATTTTATTCTTCTATGATAAGGTCAAATTCCGTTTAGTAAACCCATTGTAACAATGCATCTAATATACATCTTTTTTGATTATATATTATTCTATTTGCATATCCATCACTAAAAAGTTCATCTTTAATGTCATCTTTTTCTTTTAAAATTACTGATTTTATTTTATCAAGGTACTTTAATTTTTCTTTATCTTTGTGTAAATAATCATATACACTTTTCTTCATCTTCATCATCTGTAAAAAATCTTATTTGTAGTATTCTCCTTTTTCCGTTGCTCAGTGTCATGATATCATAGAGAACAGGGAAAATTAAGTTAAATAAAGTTCTATTTTAGGAGGTTTTATGGCTGTTAGAAAATTAAATAATAATCTTAATGTTATTGATAAAATTTAAGATTTTATAGAAAAGAAAAACATTTATCTCAAGCTGATTTAATGAAAGAACTAAATTTATTAGGAATCAATATGCACAAAAACGGTATTTATATGATTGAATCTAATAATAGAACCGTTAAAGATTATGAAGTTTAGGGATTTGCCAAAGTATTAGATATTTCTATTTGTAATTTATATATGGGAATTGAAGATAAATTAGAAAAATAAAAACAATAGAGTATTCGTAAAAATTTGAATACTATATATTTTTTTTTGATAACCTTTCTTCTGCTCATCTAATCTTGCCACTTCATAATAAGATACTTCATAATACTCATATTTAATCGTTTAATATATTCTTCTAGTTCATGCTTGTCCATCATAACTGTTGTTCTAACTTCTTTGTCTTTCTCATCTGCAATAGTCATATCAAACATTCCATTTTGCATTAACTTGTATATCTGGTTAATAAATGTTTTTATTAACTTTAAATTTACTAATCTGTAATAGGTACAAGCTATCTTCAATAATTACTCTATGGGGCTCTACATACCCTAAATTGATTTCTTGCTTAATTATATGTAACGCCATCACACAAAAACCTCCTTCTTTCAAGACTTTTGGTCAAAAAAAGACCGCTTCATTTTTTGAAACGATTTAAGTTTTTGTGTTGTCAAACTCTTATAATCTTGAAATCAAGTTATATCAAGCATTATAGAGAGCTCGACAAAAACTTGTCTTGGTGGGCAGGAACAGACCATATCCACTATTTGCAATGTTTTTAAGTATGCTTGTTGAGTTGGTTGTTTTGGTAGGAAAAATGAAAATAAAATATAAAAAATTAACATTAGTTTAATATATATTGTTCATATTTTAAAAATTCAAATTATAACTCTATTAAATATTTTTCAATAACTTTTAGTGCCTCATTTAGTGGATATGATGTATGAACTAATGCTAATAAAACTATAGTATTATTATCAATTAAATATAATACCCTATGTTCCTTAAATATTAATTGTCTAATCATATACTCTTCCATGTTTAAATATGCTTTACCTAATTTTGGACTTACTTTTAACCCATTAAGACAATTTTGTAATGATTGATAATATTTCTTTAAATTGTTTGGGCTTTTTTTTGAAGTGTTTTGATAAGATTGTAAATTATTTAATGCAAATTGAGTCCATTTTAATTCCATGACATAATCTCCCTTATTGCTTCTTCATTTGAAATTAATTTACCTTCTTTAAAGTCTTCAAAGCCTCTTAATGCACTAATTTTTAAAAGCACTTCATTAACTATCTCTTCTATCGTTGCATTTTGTGGCATTCCGTTAGCCACTTCGATTAATAAATCTTTTTGTTTTATCATAATTTTATTGTACTCCTTTTAGATTTTATTACTTTATACATATTTTACCACACTTTAGATTATTTTACTAGACTTTTTTAAATAATTTTAATTAAGATTATTTAAAAGTGATTTTTAAAATTAACCATTTTTACTTGAATGGAAATAAATTTATAAATTTGCGTTAGCAATATTTATTTAATTTATTTCTACAAAGGGGTTCAAAGGGGAAATGAAATTTCCCTTTTGCATATAGAAACTCTTAAGAGTTTCTAGTATGTTAGAATGTGACCTATTTTATCACATTTATTGCAAAGGAGGTTTGTTTTTTATTAAGCCAAAAAAGGCTAGCTATTTTAGGAGATATATTGCACATGAGTTATGCAATAATTAGAAATGCAAATTATAAGAAAGATAATTTAGCAGGTCTATACAAACACAATGAGAGGAAAAATACAAATTATTCTAATAAAGATATTGCAAAAGAAAAATCAAAATATAATTATTCAATAAAAAGATGCAATACAACTTATGCTAATGCATTAAAGCTATTACAACAACAATACAATTTACAAGGTCGTATAATTAAAACTACTAATGTTGTATGTGAATTTGTCATTACATCTGATAAGGAATTTTTTGATAGAATTGGAGGAGATGAAACAAAAAGATATTTTCAAACCGCTTATGATTTTGTTGCACAATATCAAAATCTAGGCGAGCAATACATTTTATCGGCAACAGTACATATGGACGAAAACACTCCGCATATGCACTTAGCTTTTATTCCAGTAGTACATAAAATTAATAAAAATGGAGAAAAATTAGAAAAAATTGCTTGTAGTGAATATTGGAAAGGAAAAAATAGTTACAGTCAATTACAAGACAGTTTTTATAAATACATACGAGAGAATGGATTTGACCTAGAACGTGGAGAGCAACGAGGAACAAAACATATAAAACCAGAAACACTAAAGCAAATTACTAACTATGACAATATAAAATATGAGCTGACACACGAAGAAATACATCAGCTAGAAACTAAAAATACAGCTTTAATTGTTCAACAAAACAAAAAACTAATTGAATACACAAATAAATTAAAATTGCAGTTGAATAAGTCACTTTGTGTTATTCAAAATGTTGGAGAACTATATCAAGAAAGCACTAGATTAAAACAAGAAAATCAAGAATTAAAAGCTAAAAATAATAGTTTAATGAAATATATAGAAAAAATCTTTAGAGTTGTTTACTTAGTATTTGATTTACCAAAAGAAGCTTTTAAGTTAATGATTGATAGTTTTTATAACAAAAATTATAAGGATAAATAGTTAAAAATAAAAGGATAGTTAATTTTTATAAATTTTCTATCCTTTTTATATTTAAAAATCTTCTTTATTTTTTATATCTAGATAATAAATATTGATTTCTTCCATTCTTTTATATTCACTATCAGTAATTTTTAATTCTTCTAACATTTCGTCAGTAAACTCAATATCTGTTGTTGATATAAAGCATTTTCTAACACTAGGCTCATATATTCCATTAGTACAAAATAAAGCACCTTGCATTAGTCTGTTAATTCCACCACTTATGTTTATATTTATTTGAGTACACTCTAGTCTTGGACTATTGGGAACGTAATTATTGAATTTTAGAAAAGCCATAAAGTTATCGCTTTCAATATGTCCAGTCATGTATATTTTATCTGTTTTATAATTAACAAATTCTATAGCACAATAATTCTCTTTTGGTATAATATTTATTTTAAACTTACACTTATCATATTTTTTTGATGTTGAATAATAACCATTATAATAGATATATAAAGTTTTTGTGTTAAAAGGATTTGTACTATTGTCTGTGTTTTCAATTCTATTATTAAATAAATTACTTTCACTAATTTCAAGTTCTCTACACATTAAAAATATATCTTCTGCGTCTGGAACAAGTTTTCCTGTTTCATATCTAGCAATAGTAGAAGAATTTTTATTAATTATTGTTGCTAAATTTTCTTGACTAAGTCCTTTTTGTTTTCTAAATTTTCTTAATCTTTCTCCAAATTCAACTTTATTAAACGTTACCATTATTAAAAAATTCCTTTCTTAATAAATAGTCATTAAAATCCGCACATATATACTATATTATAACATATTTTGCCATATATTGCAAGTTGTGGAATTTACAAAAATTTGGTATAATTATTATAACTTTATAGTAACTAGAATGGCTATTAATTATTCATCAATTAAACCATTTCACAAGTAATATACTTGGTGTTCAAAAAATACCCAAGTATAACAATTACTTGGGTTTGGGATATAAGACTTTAGCTTAGCTATTCTCCTATATAATATATTTGAATTTTTACTTAAAGAATTTATAAATAGGAGATATAGCAAGTGGAAGTTGAAGAATTTTGCGATGGACGGATGCCCTGGTGGCTAGTCAAAAAGCCATTCGATTTAAGGGGAACAAATCCCCTTATTTTTGTTTATTGGTTATTTTTTTATTCTAAGTATGATAGTATTTCCATACTGCATTCTTTTACTTCACTTATTAATTTTAATGATTTTAGATATGAAAAAGCCAAAAATATTGCACCTAGTAAGAATGGAAAAAATAAAAATTGTTTCCAATATAAAACTGTTGTAATAATTCCCAATATAAAAATTACAATTCCAGCATTTAAAATATATCGTGCAAATTTTGTAGTTGTTTTCAAAATTTTACTTTTATAGTCTTTTTGTAATTCCTTAAATAATTTCATTTATTTAACCTCCATTTTTCCTAGTATAGCAAGACAAACATTAGCAATATCACATTCAAGTGCTAATGCTACTCGACCTATATAATCTAGTTTAGGGTCTTTAATTAATCCACTTTCTAGATTATATAGATATAATTTAGATAAACCAGATAAAGAAGCTAATTCATCTAATGTTATACCCCTTTCAATTCTTAAATCTTTTAAACTTTTGTTCATAAATTTCCTCACTTTCTATATCAGCGCACAGTTAAACTGTGGTTTTTGGTCTATTATAAAACATAAATAATATAATGTCAAGAAGTAAAACTGTGTTTAAGGAGGAAATAAAAATGAAATTAATAGCTAATGATTACGAGCCTAACGATATTTTTCGTATAATAAGAGAATGGACAGAATTAACTCAAAAAGATTTTGCAAAAACTATAAATAGAAGTACAAGAACTGTGCAGGATTATGAAGCTGGCATTACTAAGTATAGTTTTAATATGCTCATGGATATTGCTAAAAAGCATAATTTAAAAATTACAATAGAAAAGAAATAAAATTTTTGCGTACTACGCATTATTTTGTGATTTATTAACATATTTATATATTTTTGACAAAATTAAACTAAAAAATATAACATTTGACTTTAAAATGTGCATAGTATGCAAATTCTTATGCGTACTGTGCATATTTTTATTTTTTGTATAGTTTACATAAAAATGATATATTATTCTTATACTAATACTTTTTATTAGTTTAGGAGAATATATATGATAAAAGATTATAGGAATATTGAATTAAAATATAGAACATTTATTTTAAATATATTGATACAATTAGGTTTAAGTCCTAGCTGTAAAGGAATATATTATTTAACTGATTTAATTTTACTTGCAATTAAATATAATGACTTTATTGACATTGATATTAATTTAAAAGAACTACGAGAATTATTATCAAATGAAAAGCATATTTCAGCTAAAAGTATAAAGTCAAATATAGAATATTCTATACAGTATAGAAACAATGGTATAACTAAGGGAAATTTCAAGAATTTATTTAATTTAGATTATGATATTTCTTTTATTACTACAAAATCAATTATAAGTTTAATACTTAATTTAATATATACTACACAACTTGCAACGCCAGTAAAAGACAGTTAATCACGTTTGATTATTAGCTGTCTTTTTTTGATGTTTATTATATGGTAATTATTAGTAAATCCTATACTTTTTAAGGTTTAATAAGGTTTTCTAAGGCTAGATGAACTATAACAGATTTTTCATGCTAAACTGTAGTTAGTTCGAACAACTGATTTCTAGAAATCAAATATTTTTATAGGAGATTTCAAACAATGACAAAACAAAATCAAAATTTTTACACAGAAGAAAATATCAAAGAAATATTTTTAAATAGTATATTTGAAAAAGCAATGGACGAAACCTTAAATAGCGATGTTAATATTAACCATCTAGAAAATCTATTTACAAATGAAACATATTATTCAGCTATGAAAATTGTTCCACTGCTAGAAAGGAAGGTTTTATATCTATCTTACATTGAAAAGTTAAGACTTAATGAGATATGTAAAAGACTAAAATTACAAAAGAACGAGGTTATTAAATTACGTGCAAAAGGTATTATGCATTTTAAATCAAACCTTGCTACCTTGTATAAAGCCGAGAACTTACAGAAAGGAGCAAGAAACAATGAAAAAAAGATTTAATAATAAACTATACAAAAAAGCAAAAGTTGTTAAAAATAACGATTTACAACTTAGAGTATTATACAAAAAAGTTGGCCAAGCTCCTCAAATTAAGATTATAAAGGATATTGAAAATTTTAAAAAGTCTATTATTTTAGACAAACTTGATATTATCCCCTACAAGCACGTTTTTATAATCTGTAATAATCAAGAACATAAAATGAAAATGCCTATCAATGTATTCTTTAGCTTGTATCATATTGCTGGAGATTTAGTAGTAGTTGATATTGATAAGGATAAACGAGAATTTAAAAGTTTAACGCAAGACCAACTACAATATTATTCAAAAGATTTAATAGGCAGAGAGCCAAACAAAGTCCAAGACAATAATAATTGTAATGTAAAAAGTAAAACGGCTAAAAATGGCAATTATACACCTTATGAACGTGATATTGAAACAGATAACACACAACTAGAACAAACTAACTTTGCAAAATCTATCATACACATTTTAGTAAACATAGAGTTAATGCTAGCTAATTTATTAAAAAATAAAATGAATGGAGATATTGAAGATGAATAAAAATGAATTAAATAAACGAATACAAGGACTTAATGAATTTATGCTTGCTGATAGTGATAAAAGATTATTATTACTAAGTATTTCAAGTGATTATACATATAATAAAGCTATTGCTTTAGTGAATAAGACACATACAAACAAAGACTGGTATTTAGTTGACAGCAAAAATTGTTTCAAAACTTGGAATGAAGCCGAAGCATTCATAGATGGTTTATGTTTAGCCAAAAATACAAACTTTAATCATAGAGATGAAGAAAGGGAAATTTAAAATATGAATATTGAAAATACAATTAACACTAAAGAAAAAACTATTGATGAACAAATAGTAATAAACTACTTAGGAAAAATGGATAATCCATTTAAAATATTATCAGTACAAGATATAGCTCAAGACTTACATATTGGAATAAACCAAGCTTATGAGTTATTTAAACAAGACGACTTCCCTACTATAACAATTGGTAAAAGAAAAGTCGTAAGCCTACCAGCATATTTATTATGGAAAATGAGTAAGAAAGGTGGTATATAGTATGGCTGAAAAAGGAAGTAGTGAAGGATACATATTTTTTAATAAACAACGTAAGCGTTGGAATGCACAGTACAGAGAATACGATATAAATACAGGTAAATTAAAATTAAAAACAAAAAGCTTTAAAACTGAAGAAGATGCAAAAAAATATTTAGATACTATAATGTATCAAAAAGAAAATCCTCTATATATTGAACACAATGGCATTCCTCTATGTGAAATTCTAAAACAAAATTTGAATTTAAAGTTAAATATAAATCAAATTTCCTCTGCTCAATATAGTAGAGTACTAAAAACAATAAAAGCATTAGAGAAAACATCATTTGGAAATAAAAATATTGATACAATAACCTCTGACGAATTACAGGCTTACTTAAATTCTTTAAAACATCTTAGTAACTCTATGATAGAAAAAGCACAACAACAACTAAATCAAGCATTTAAAATTGCAATGAATAAAGGATATATAATGAAAAACCCAATGATAAATGTTATTCGACCTAAGAGTAATAAAGAAGATAAAATTGTACGTGCATTAACGATTGAAGAACAACAAACATTTACTAATTGGCTTATTCAAAAACCTGTTAGCAAATATAAATATAGAAATGTATTTTTAATTCAAATGTATATGGGCTTACGTATTGGAGAAGCATTAGCAATTACTACACATGATATTGATTTACAAAATAGAAAATTAAATGTACATAGAACATTAACTACTGATGAAAAAGGTAATTTTATAATGGGAAATACAACTAAAACTTATGCTGGAAGAAGAATATTACCTGTTCCAGACTTCCTACTTCCCTACTTTATTGAACAAATGCAAATAGCAAATTCACAAGAAAACAATTATGAAAAATTATTATTCAAGCCTAAAAATAGTAAATATGTAAGACGTCCAAACGTAAATACAGAGTTACAAAGAATTTTAAAAAATGAATTTGGTATTACAGATATTTCTACTCATAGTCTACGACATACATTTGGAACAAGATGTATTGAAAGTGGTATGGCTCCTGTTGTAGTTCAAAAACTTATGGGACATAAAGATATTGGTGTTACATTAAATGTATATACTTCTGTTTTTGATAAATTCAAAGAAAATGAAATTGACAAAGTTAATCAATATTACTTAAATGAAAATTTAATTAGCAATAATAATACATTAAATAATAACCCAGTTAGTAATACTCTATTAACTAACAAAAATGACATTGAAAATGAGAGATAATTACAAATAATTACCAACAAAATTATTAGGTTACCATAATATCTAGGTTATCAACTAAACACTATATATTCTATCAAACCATTGGTACAACGTAATTGTGGTAACTTGATTTTAATTTTTCCTAAACAAAAATACCTTATCAACTAAACAAAATATTATTTTTTTCATACTTATACAATTGCTTTAAATTTTGTTTAGTTGATGGTTTGAAATAATAAAAATTAAAATAAATTAAAAACAGTGAAAATCCTTATAGCTCTAGTGAAATACAGTTTTTTTAAATTATTATAAAAAATTAACAGTTAAAAACAACAAAATAGCCTGCATCCATTGATACAAGCTACTTACATAAGTTTTCCCTATGGTGGGCAGGGATGGATTCGAACCATCGTACCCTTTCGAGAACAGATTTACAGTCTGCCGCCTTTAGCCACTCGGCCACCTACCCATATTTTATAATAAAATGGTGCACCTTCAAGGATTCGAACCTTGGACCCACCGGTTATGAGCCGGTTGCTCTGACCAACTGAGCTAAAGGTGCATATGTTTTAACACAAGAATTATTTTACAATATTTTTAATTATATGTCAATAGTTTTATTAAAAAATAATTGATTTATTAACAGAATTTATAAAATCCTATATGTTAATAAATCAATTACCTATTAAATATAATTATTTATTTTCTCCTCTACCTTCCGGAAGTCCTTCAGGTAGTTGTAGTACAACTTTAATTTTAAGTGCATATTTGATAGCTTGAACAAATTTACTATTTTTAATTTTTGTCCATAACGATTCTCTTACTTCTCTTCTTGTATCAGCATAATATTCTTGATATGCTGTTTCTTTTTTATTTGCTTCAGGCTTGTCAACAACTATTGTTGTCTCATGAACTTGATTTTGTTGTACTGGTGCTTGATTTACTACTTTTTGTTCTTTAGCAGAAATATTTTCTGCTGGAACTATTACTTTTTCTTTCTTGTTTTCAACTGGTGCAGGTATTAACTTTAATGCATCAGCTATTTCTATTCCAATATAGCTTAGTGCTTTTGACCTATCTTCAACTCTTTCCATATCTATTTCTATATGTAAGTTTGACTCTAAGTTAGCAATTCTAGCATTTATAAGTCTAACAGCAGCTTGATCCTCTTCAGAATTTGGATCCTGACTGTCACCAATTATATTTAGAGCTTGAATAATATCTTCTGATACTCTATTAGATATACTTGCAATAGTTCTTTTCCAGTTTTCATCTTTAGCTTGTACTATTGCTAATGATTGTTTTAATATAGTAGCAGTCTTTGTATTATATTCTCTTTGTTTTATTAATTCTTCAATTTGTTTCGTATTCTCCTCAAATTGATTTGTTGCATATTCAATTAATTCATATGCAGCATCATATATATCTTTTGGGAAATTCTTCTTTTTTGGGTACTCTATCAAATAGGTCTTAATTGACTCTACTAAATCTTTAAAATATGAATTATCCTCAAGCTCTATTATTTGCTTTTTGCTGTTTGGATTTATTAGTCTTTGAACCTTTTCTATATTAGATAAAATTTTCTCTTCCGTGATTACCATTTTCACGTTTACTATCCCACGTCCTGCTCTTCTATTACGGAAAGGCATTGTAAACATAAACATTACCTCCTTTGTTATTATGTAAATTGTTTTATATATATTTCTTTACATACATAATTTTATTACAACGAAAAGTAAAATGTCAAGTCTTTTACAAATAAATTTTATATATATTTTTCCTTACGGAAAATCCATTTTCAAGCTTATATATTTGTAATATTTTTGTAATTTAAAACTATACTTACTTATTAATCTCTTTATATCTTTTTATCTTCATTGTTGAAGTTTTTTCAAATTCATCTTTCTTTATTTCAAGTAATTTTACTGCTTTATATGAAGTAAGTTTTTTATTAACTTCTTTTATTTTCTTCCATATAATATCGTGTATTTGCTCATCTGTTATTTCACCCTCATATGCCTTTTCAATCTCTTCCATATTAGGAATAACTCTTGCTGTAATTATTAACTCTTCTTTTTCTTTCTTTCCATCTTCTGGTGTTTTTCCATATACCATAACTTCGCTAATCTCAGGCACTTTTGAAAGTAATATTTCTATTTCCTCTGGGTAAATATTTTTTCCATTTTGTGTTACTATAACATTTTTAGACCTTCCAGTAACATATACATATCCTTCATCATCGACATATCCTATATCTCCTGAACGGAAATATCCATCGTCAGTCATAGCTTTTTTAGTTTCAATTTCATCTTCATAGTATCCAAGCATTACTGTAGGACTTTTTATAAGTAGTTCACCTTCTCCATTTTCATTAGGTTTATCTACTTTAATATCAGCTGTAACTATTGTTTTTCCAGCAGAGCCAACATTAGTTTTGTAATCTGGTGTAACTGCTGCAAGTGGTGCTGTTTCAGTTAATCCATATCCTTGAAGGAATGTTATTCCTAAATCTTCCATCCATTTTCCAGCTTTAGGATCTATAGGAGCTGCTGCTGAAACTATAATTCTTAGTTCTCCACCAAGATTTTCATATATTTCCTTAAATACTTTCCTTTTTATATCAACACCAAAAGATTTTAAAACATTTGTTAATTGCATCATTGAGGCAACTAATTTATCTTTATGGCTCTTTTTAATTGTTTCATTTATTTTTTTATAAATATTTTCTACTAAAAGTGGTACAGCTAATACTGCTGTTGGATGTGCTTCTTGTAAATTTGGTACAATATATCTTAGACCTTCACAAACAGCAACACTTGCTCCTTGTGATAATGGGTATAAAAATCCTATTGTTGATTCATATGTATGGTGTAATGGAAGTACTGAAAATAATCTATCTGTTGGATATAATTTAACATAAGCTGTTATTCCATTTATGTTTTCAGCTAAATTTCTATTACAGATCATTACACCTTTTGAGTTTGAAGTTGTTCCTGATGTAAATATTAATACTTTAAATTCATCTGGATCAATTTCTATATCTTTAAAACTTCTGTCTCCTGATTCTATTATTTTTTTTCCAGTGTCTATTAAATAGTCAATTCCTACATCTTTTCCTTCTAAAGGTTTATTAGATTTCATTTCTATAAAATATTCGACATCTGGAACACTTTCTTTTAGTTTCTTAATATCTTCTGCTTTTTTAGGAGAATATATAATTGCTGTCGCTCTTGCTCTTTTTATTACATTCTCAAGTTCATTTAATGGAAGTTCTCTATCAACTGGAACTGCAATTCCAACCCCTAAAAGCATCGCCATATATGATACATACCAGCCATATTGTGTTTCACCTATTATTACAACACGTTGTTTTGATTGATTTAATATCTTTACTAAGGCAGTTCCTAGGGCATTTGCATCATCATAAAACTCTTTATATGTGGTTGTTTTATATTCTTCTTTATGATCTGGTTTTTCTAGTATACAGGCTCTATTGGGATATAATTCTACAGATCTTGTGAAAAATTCTTTTACAGTTTCGTAATTAGTATGTTCATATGGTTCTGTTCTTTTTTTCTTTGTATTTTCTTTTTTTAATTTCTCATAGTCTATATTCATTTCTTCTATTTCATTTACTGTATCCATTTTGATTTTTCCAAATTTCATTTTTGGTATTTTTAAGTTTATATTCATAACTATCCATTTATTTCCCTTCGTTTCGTTCATCGCTCTCTATAATTTTATTCTAAAATCATGTTTGTCAAATAATCCTATTTTATACTTTATTTATTACTATCTTCTTGCTTTAGATGATAATAGATTTAGATTATCTAATGCTTTTCCTGTTCCTATTGCAACACAACTTGCTGGTTCATCTGCAAGTATTGTTTTTATACCTGTGCTATCCTCAATTAATTTTGCCATTCCTTTAATTTGGCTTCCTCCTCCAGTTACATATATGCCTCTTTCACTTATATCTTCAATTAACTCTGGTGGTGCTTTCTCCATAGTTGATTTAACTGCATCAACTATTTTTAACGCTTCTGGAAATAGTACTTGCAATAATTCCTTTGATGTAATATTTACCTCCATTGGAAGTCCTGTACTTATATTCTTCCCTCTAACAGGTTCTGTTAATTCTTCTTCCATAGGATATACTGTGCCTATCTTTTCTTTAAGAATTTCTGCTGTAAGTTTTCCTATTAATAAATTATACCTCTTCTTTACATACTTCATAATTGCTTCATCAAATTGATTTCCAGCAGTTCTAGTTGATGTGCTTACTACTGCCCCACTTATTGATATTACTGCAATATCAGTTGTTCCTCCTCCTATATCAATTACTAAATTACCACAAGGCTTTGAAATATCAATTCCTGCTCCAATAGCTGCTGCTACTGGCTCTTCAATTAAATATACTTTTTTAGCACTCTCTAGTTGGACTGCCGTATCTAATACTGCTCTTTTTTCAACTTCTGTTGTTTGCGATGGTACACATATCATAATTCTTGTACTACCAAACTTACTTGTATTTACCTTTTTCATAAATTGTTTTAACATTCTTGTTGTTGCTGTAAAATTAGATATTACTCCTTCACTTAGAGGTTCAATTATTTCAATGTCCTTTGGTGCTCTTCCAAGCATTCTTTTAGCTTTATCTCCTACCGCTAGTACTTTATTAGTCTTTTTTTCAATTGCAATAACAGATGGCTCTTTTAAAACTATTCCTTTACCATTTATATATATAATTACTGTTGCTGTTCCTAGGTCAATGCCTATGTCTTCACTCATTTACAATACCCTCTTTGTCTATCTTATTAGAGCTTTAATAGCTCCCCTTATACTTGTAATTATTTCCTAAAATTTCATTTATTATAATACATTTTTTAATAATTTTCAATTACTAATAGATTTTTATTTGACTTTGTTAAAATTGTTGCTGACATATTATTTACTAAAACTGTATCTTCAATTCTAATTCCGAGTTTTCCGTGGAATATATATTCCTGGTTCATTTGTAACTACCATGTCTTGTTTTAATGTATAATTTGATTTTGTACTTAATACTGGCTTTTCATGTATCTCTAGTCCTACTCCATGTCCAAGTGCATGTATTAAGTTAAAATTATGTGAATATAACTCCTTTTGGACGCTAGTTGCTATCTCCATACAATCAGCATTATTTTTATATTTGTTAAAAGCTCTAGTTTGTACATTTAGGACAAATTCATATAGTTCTTTTTCTTCGTCTGTGGTTTCTCCTATAAAAATTGTCCTTGTCATATCTGAACAATAACCTTTATATTTTGCACCAAAGTCTAGAATTATTGCATCTCCTTTTTGTATTATTCTATTTGTCGGCATTGCATGTGGTTTTGATGAGTTTTCTCCTGAAGCAACAATCGTATCAAAAGCTAAACCATCTGCGCCATTTTCAATTATAAATTTTTGCATTTCTATTGCAATATCTTTTTCACTCATTCCTGGTCTTATATAATCAATTATATGTAAAAAGCAGCTGTCTGTGATATTACAGGCTTTTTCTATACATGCTATCTCATTTTGGTCTTTTATTTCTCTCATTTTTTCTATTAAACCATCTGTCTCAATTGCTTCTTTTATTCTATACTTTCGAATTATATTTGTGTATTCTGCATATGTAATATACTCTTCTTCAAAACCTACTTTTTTACAGTTTTCAAATATTTTAAAGTATTCTTCTTTTTCTAATGTATGTATACTTAAAACTAATATCTCATCATCTATTGTAAGTGAATTATTCAATTCTTCAATATAACGCCCATCAGTAATAAATAAGTTATCTTTTTCAGTAATTATAAGTGTTCCTTCTGCTTGTATTCCTGTCAAATAACATATGTTTATTGGATTTTCAATTATCATTCCATCAAGTTCTAGTCCTGCCATCTTTTCTCTTAGAGTATTAATTCTATTCATCAATTTACTCCTCCTAAAGAAATTTTTTAAGCACCTATCCTTTGTAAGTGCCTAATGTAAACACCTTAAGAAGTGCATATAACATAGCATTGTATGGCACTAACATTACTCCAAATGTTGCAAGTATTATGAAAGGTCCAAATGGTATGTATTCATTTGTTTTTTTCTTCTTTGATACTAATAAAATAATACTAATTACTGCTCCTAATAAAAATGAAAGCACCGTTATCATTATTGTATTAATTAGTCCAAATATCAACCCTAGTGCTCCCATTAATTTCACATCGCCAAACCCCATTGCTTCTTTCCCTGCAATCGCTCCGCCAATTAATGTAATTAGCAGAAATATTCCAGCTCCAGCAAACATGCCTATTATCTTATCAAAAAATATAGTAGAGCTTGATATTCCAGCAATGAATGCAAATACTAGTCCAACTTCAAATATTGTTAGTACTAATCTATTTGGAATAATTTGCTCTTTATAATCTATAACAAATACTGAAATAAACATTGGAACAAGCAACAAATACTCCAGTAATCTTATACTAAATCCAAACATATATAAAATTGCAATGTATAATATTGCTACGCTAAACATCATTGCACAATTAATTTTCATGTTTGGTAAATAGCCTGTTACTAATTCTTTACATATAACACGTTCATGATTTTGCAATCTATTATTTGCCCAGTCTAGAAATTGTCCTACTCCTATTCCTAATAACCCTATAAAAAAATAACATAATATGTGTATGTCGTTTATATACATTTCTTCTCCTCTTTCTTTAGTATTTTATTTCATATCGCTTCAAAACTTGCTTTTCTATTTTTCTTTTTAATTCACTTATAAAATATTTTTCAGAAGATATTGGTTTTACTAAGATTGAAAACATTTTCATCCTATTTGCTCCCCATACATCTGTAAATACTTGGTCCCCAATTTCAGCAACATTTTCTGGTTTAAGTTCTAAAATATTTAGTGCCTTTTTTAGACCAACTTTAAATGGTTTTAATGAATGTGCAACATATGGTATATCAAGCTTTTGTGATATGCTATCAAGCTTTTCTTTATCTATACTATTTGATGAGATGCATAATTTGATTTGTTTTTTTTTCATTATATTAACCCATCTTTCAATACCTTCTACTGGTACTTTATCTAAATCGAGTATGGTATTATCTACATCTAATATTATGCCTTCAATATTATGTTTATTAAAAAATTCAAAATCTATGTCTGTTATTTTTTCAAAATATGCAGATGGTTTCAACATTTTATAAGTTACCTTTCCTTTTCTATTGTATAGTTGTAAAATAAAGTCTTATATTCAAAAAGCATTGGATATAAGACCTTACATAATATTTATTTTTAAAAGTCTAGTATTTCAAGTACCCTATTGCCTTCCATCTCGTTGTATTGGTTTTCTACCATTCCATTATATTCATTTACAGCGTTTTTAGTCCTTTGCAATATATCCTGTCTTCTTATAGCTGTAATTGTTACAACTACTATTATTGATAATACTACTGATGTAATTACTAAACTTATCATTGTTATTCCTTTATTATTTTCCTTAGTTTTATCCATTTGACAATCTTCGTATAAATATGATACGAAAGCTCCCTTCTTTAATATTATGCTCTTGGGTGTGCCTTTTTATATACATTTTTTATTTCACTATCTCCAAATTTTGCATATATTTGTGTTGATGATATATCAGAGTGTCCAAGCATTGCTTGAATTGATTTAATATCTGCTCCATTTTGTATTAGATGTGTTGCAAATGAATGTCTTAAAATATGTGGTGTAATCTCTTTATCGATATGCGCTTTTTCTTTATAATATTTTACTATTTTCCATAGTCCTTGTCTAGTTAATCTTGAGCCGTTCATATTTACAAATAATGCTTTGTTGGATTCATTTCTAATTAAGATTGGTCGTGCTTCTTCAACATATTCTTTTAATGCTTTCTCAGCAAGTGTGCCTAGTGGTATTGTTCTTGATTTTCTTCCATTACGACATTGAACAGTATTATTTTCAAAGTTAATATCATCAATTGTTAAATCGATTATTTCAGTAACTTTCATTCCAGTTGCATATGCAAATTCAAGCATAGCCTTATCCCTGGTTCCCTTTAAGTCAACATCTTTTGGTTGGTCAAGCAATAACTCAACCTCTTCTGATGATAATACGCTTGGTACTCTCTTTTCAATTTTAGGTGCTTGAATATTAATTGTTGGGTCCTTCTTAATCTTTTTAATCCTTACAAGATATTGATAGAAAGACCTGATAGTTGCTAAACTTCTTGATATTGTTGAAGTCTTTTTCCCCATCTTTTTTAATGAGTTTAGATAAACATTTATATCTTCTTCTGTAATTTTCGCATAATTTAAATCATTATTATTAATGTACTCTTCATATTGTATAATGTCTCTTTTATATGATTGTAAAGTATTGTTTGATAATTTTTTATCGTTTTGTAAAAATTCTAAAAAAAGTTTTATTTGTTTATCCATCTTCGTATCCCTTTCTATTTGCTCAAATAATATTAATAATTTATAAAAAATGCTTACATATAAAAGTTTCACTAAGTTATTTTTCATTACATAAACTTATTATGTTATATGTTATATCAAATTATTTTTAAAAAGTAAAGTGATTTTTTGTTTTTTAATTAAATTTTTTATAGCAATTTTTTCCTAGAGTTTAGCATATTAGAAATATTTACCTTTTTGTTTTTTTTAGATTGCTTATTTACTACTACCTAAGAGCAATAATAGTAAATTACTGTTAATAAATGTTTCAATTAGTGATGAAATTATAAATGCTATTAAGCTTGCAACTATTATTAAAATATATTTTATTACTGTAAGTTTTTTATGTTCTTCTTCATTTTCTTTAAGGGCTTGATATAATTTTAAGCTATATATACTTAGAAAAAATAGTGCTGGAATGTAGACTATCTTACTAAATAATAATATAGACATTACAGTTAATATACCTTTTTGTGCACCATACACAGCTATAAAACTTGATATTGTATACCCTAAAGTAAATCCCTTATATCCATTTATAATATATATTCCAATTTTACCTAATACTGATAAACTGATAAATGCAATTATTAATATTAAAGCTATATTTTTTGTTATTGAGTTTTTTAATACTTCAAAATAATCTATTTTATTTTCTGTTACATCTGTAATAAATGTATTTAGATAATCATTTATCTCTGCTTTTCCTGTTTCTGTTGTGTTATTTACAGTTATTGCTCCTAAAAGAACTCCAAATGCTAGTATAATAAATAGTATTAAATATTGTTTTATATTTTCTCTTATGTGATTTTTTAGAGTTTCTATCATTCTAATCTATTTTTCCCTTCTAAAATCTTGTTTGTTAAATTTTATTATTGTTACATAATATCTATTCAATAAATATTAGATTAGAACTATTTTTTATATAACTGATTTTTTTCCTTTTATATAATATAAGAATGTACTCTATTTTTATTATTTGGTAGTTTCTACTTTTCCATATACCCCACCACCTCCAGAGTGTATATGTACCTTTCCTTGTCTTGCATCATCTATTACTTTTGCAAGCTTTTCTCCTACTACAACACTAAGGTCATCAACCGTAGTTTTGTTTAGTATAGTCATTTCTGTTCCAAATTTATCAAGTAATTTGTCAATTGCTTTGTTTCCTACTCCTGGCATGAATTGCAAAGGAATTTGGTATTGATATTTTTGTCTAAAACTTGGGCTTGTAGATTCTTGGTCTTTTATTATTTCTATTCTGTCATACACCCCCATTGTAATGTTACTTCCACCGCATTTATCACATTTTAAAGCTGGTGGCTCAGTTTCTATTGATGAATTACAGTCTTCACAAAAACTTCTATGATATTTTCCAAGTTTTGGATCTAGTCCAAAATTTGATATAATTTTTCTTCCATCCTCCATTTTAATTGCTTTAAATATTTCTTTAAAGTTAATGTCTTCAACAAGTAATTTGTTGTATTCTCTTGCGATTTTTGGTAATGAATGAGCATCTGAGTTTGTAATAAAGTTTTTGCCTGATAGTTCTGATATCTGGTCTGCTATATATGTATCCGCACTTAAACCCAATTCTATTGCAAATATTCTATCATACTTTTCTTTAAATATTCTTTCTATTCTTTTGGTACAATTACCATAATAGCTTTTAAATGGTGTAAATGCGTGTGCAGGAATTAGTACTCCATTATATTTTTCAGCTATATCTATTAAGTTATATCCTGATAAATCAGAGCGTTGAGTACTTAGTGTAATATTTTTTATATGGTGTGACATTTCTTCTGAAAATGCTTTTATATCTTTTAAATGAGGAAAATAACATAGGTTATGTGCGCTTCCTGTTTTTCCATCTTCATTTTTCTCAGCAGTTTCACATTCTGAACCTAGTATAATACAGACTTGATCTTTGTATATTATTCCTCCTTCTTCAAGTTCATATGCTTCTCCTGTTTTTAAGAAATTTTCAATATCCTCTATAACATATGGTGATGCACAATCAATAACTCCAACGGCCTCAATTCCTTTCCTTTCATAACATTCTTTAGCTATGTTTGCAAAATTTAATGAACGTGCTCCTGTAATTTTTATTGGTTTTCCATTTTCACTTCTTCCTATGTGTACATGTAAATCAGCAAATATTTCTCTCATTTTTTGTATATTCCTTTCTTCAAATAGAAAATAGAGATATCTATACCAAATCTCTATTTTCATTTTATTACATATCCATAATATCTTCTGTTTCTTTTTCAGCAGGGTTCACATTACTTGGTAGCACTGCATCATTTTGCACTGGTTGATAATTAGCTTGTACTGTACCATTTTGCATTGAGTTATAATTACTTTGTGTTGGTTCAAATGGAGCTTTTACATTATTAGTTTCTATTGCATTAAAGCTTGATTGCGTCATATTGTTATTGCTCATTTCTACAAATCCAGCTTGTGGTCTTGTAGATTGATTTATTGCATCCTCGATTTCATCTACACTTACTGTTTTAGGCATAACTTTTACTTCTTGTTTTTCATGCCAAGAATTATATATAATTGGGTTAAATGCTCCTGTACGTGTACGTATCTTACTATATTTATTCATTAATTCTAATACTTGTCCAAGGTTTTCTGCTGGATTAAATCCACTATTAAAATCTCTACTTAGTTCATTAAATATTCCCATAACATTTCCTTCCTCAATTTTATCTAAAATTGATTAGTATGTATTTTATTACACTTTTCAAGCTATAAAATCTATTTGCTATCTTAAAATTTATGCTTCAACTTTTGCCATAAATTGAACAAATTGAACAAATTTATCAAGCAATTGATTATCCTTATCTTTTAAGTTTCTGTATTGAAGTAACACTAATGCTTCCTCTTCATCAAATCCAATTCTTTCAGGTCTATCAAGTAGCATTCCACCATATTGGTCTACAAGTTCAAGTAAATCACTTTCAATTGGTCTATTTTCTTTTATTGTATATCTATTTACTCCTTCACAAATTCTGCAAAATCGTTCATCAAACCCTAAGTTCATAAGATATTCAGCTCCACGTTTTGCATAGTTTCGTATTTCTTCAATATCTGTTGAATTCTCAATTTTACAACAATCACATAATAATCTTGCAGTAATAATAAGGTTTTCGTCTAAAACAATTTCAGGATAATTATTACGTAAATATTCAATAAACATCTTCGCTATTAGTGTTTTAAATACAACTGAGTTATTGTAGTATATATTTGTTTTTCTTTTCAAATAATACATTACTTCTAACTTTTTTCCCCAATCTTCTTTACCTAATATGTAATCAGCAAATGTTTCTTCTTTCATATTGGCTCCTTTACATACAAAATTATATAATATATTATATTATTTAAAGTTTGCACTTTCAACTATATTACTAAAATATAATATTTTTGTAATATTTGTAATAATTAGAATATATCAAAAGACAAATATATTAAAGTCTTGACCTTGCTTTTCGCAGTTCGCTTGATCGCTGCGCGGTCTTCAATTTTAATATATTTGTCTTTTTATTATATTACCAATAATTTACTAATATAATCTAAATTACCTGTTGAATTATTTTTATAGGCTATTGTGTAAACATCAGTTGCTCTTTTGTCAATATCAAGCATTCTTTTATAATTTCTATTTAAGTTTACCTCTTCAAATGATTTTACAGATGTTATTATGTTTTTACTTTTTATGAATGATAGTAATTTTTTTCCATTTTTAGTAACACCCAAAATTCTAATATATGGAATTGCTTTTGCTGACATTTCTATATCTTTTTTGGTAATTTCCAGTAATATATGAACTAAAATTCGTTGTATTCTTGTTTGTGTATATCTTTTTGATTTTATTAATTCGATTAACTCTAGTAAGTTGTTAGTTTTTGAAACTGCTGTTTTTATAACATTTTCTAATCCTTCTGTAACATCTGGTATATTATATATTTCCTCTGTACTCATTGTTCTTAATTTATAAATAATCATTTTTTCAAATTCTGTTAGGTCTAGAACGCAAGTATTATTCTTTACATTTTCTGTTAATACTTTCATTGTACTTTTAGGTACAGTTCTAGCAATTTCTTCAAAATTATTTGATAATAATAAATGTCTAATTGCAGTTGCGCTAGCATATTCATTAACTACATTTTTGCTGTTATATGATACTTTTTCTCTTTTTATTCCAACTACTTTTACATCTAATTTATACCTTTTCATTGCTTTTAAATATTCTATTGCTAAAATATTGTTAGGTTCACTTATAATTTCTTCATATTTTTTATCATTAAAATACTTTACAATTGCTTGTTCTCTAGCTTTTGGGTATGATACTCCTTTTGCCAACTCTTCTTTTAATATATTAATATAATTTCGTGGCTCTTTTAATAATAATTCTGCAATATTATCTAATCCTTCTACACTATCCGCTTCCATTCCAAAAGATATATGTGTTATAAAACCTAATTCTTTTAATATCTTAATAGATCCACTTGCAAAGTTTTCTGCACTAGATGTTGCATATACTGTTGGAAGTTCAATAACCATGTCTACTTCATTTTCTAATGCAATTTTTGCTTTTTCCCACTTGTTCATTATTGAAGTATTTCCTCTTTGTGTGAAGTTTCCTGTCATTATGGCAACTACATAGTCAGAGCTTGCAAGCTCCTTTGCCTTTTTTATATGATAACTATGTCCATTATGAAATGGGTTATATTCTGCAACAATTCCTAGTATATTAGCCACAATTATTTTCCTCCTATTGATTAGTTTTATTTTTATTGATATAATATCATACAGTAGACTATGTCTACAACTTAAATTTAATAACTTGTTTTTATTATAGTTTTATGATTATAATATCATATAATATTAAGTTTTTCAATTATATTTTTGAAAGGATATTTTTATGAAAAAAGTTACAATTTACACTGATGGAGCTTGTTCTGGTAATCCTGGTCCTGGAGGTTGGGGCGCTGTATTAATTTATAATGGAACTGAAAAAGAGTTATCTGGATCATTAGATGAAACTACTAATAATATTATGGAAATCACAGCTGTTCTAGAAGCTCTAAAAGCTTTACATGAACCATGTGAAGTCGATTTATATAGTGATAGTGCTTATGTTGTTAATTCATTTTTACAAGGATGGATTTATAATTGGATTAAAAATGGCTGGAAAACCTCTAATAAAGAACCTGTTAAAAATAAAGAGTTATGGGAAGAGTTATATGAACTTACTAAAACACATACAGTAACTTTTCACAAAGTTAAAGGACATGCTGATAATGCCTATAATAATAGATGTGATGAACTTGCAACTGGAGCAATAAAAAAATAAAAACAGAAAGAACTTATAAATTCTTATTGAATTAATAAGTTCTCATATCATTTTAAATAAATTCTATATTATTCAGTCCTTTTACTCACAAAAAACTCATATCTATCTCTAGTTATTTTTACACAAGAATTCCAATCCTTGTCAAGTCCAGTTGACGTTTTTGTATATCCTTTAGTATGTATTCCAATTACATTCCATCTATAATCCCAATAATAAACTGGGCTACCACTCTGCCCCTCTTCAGTATCTACATCGTAAAATATCTTTTTACTAGTTGTTCCTTTCACTGGTCCTATTCCACAATATTGAATAAAGCCTTCCGAATCATTTTGTCCTGGATACAGTTCAATTGTTGTAGCCCATCCACCTAGTTCGGGATCATAAACACAATGTCCTGCTGTCAAAGCTGCATCTTTCGCCCATATCACTGCTGTTCCATAAACTACTCCCTTTGGAAATGACGAAATAATTCTACAAACATTAGCATAAGGACTACACTTTGCACACTCATACGGAGTTAATTTGCGTCTTTCATCTCCACCAATTATATGTCTTGTATTGGATATATCTTGTATACCTTTTGGGGTATAATTTTCGGTTCTTAGCTCTCCCTCTCGTGCTTTTCTATAATATGTAAATACTTCTGTACTCTCATCTCCTGTTTCTAAGTTTTTTTGATGCATAAGAATTCGTTATCTCTGCAACATTAATATCACTAACATCACTCCATGCATATACCATTGAAAAATTTAATAATATTAATATTGCAAATAAGTTATTAACATTTTTTCTTATAATTCATCATCTAATACAATAACTCTTGCAACTTTAGTTAATTTTGCTGGACTAGATTCTAGCACATCTCCTATTGAAGTAATCGAAACATTTTGTCCCTCTTTTAAGTCTGACAATTTAATTTTAGTGTTTCTCCATAATAATTCTGTATCATTATCAACTGAAAAGAAAAATGCCCCTCTACTATTTATATCATTAATTTCTAGTCCTTTTATAAAAATAATTGTTTTTCCATTAGATGTATTTATTTCTTCAATTTTAGCATAAAATACATCAGCGTACACTACTGTGGGCTTCTTTTCTAATTGATTTGGAATTATTAAACCAATACTAATTACTCCTAAAAATTATTTATTTTTATAATAACATAACAATTGTTAATATACAAACATTTTTTCAATATCATTAATTAACTATTTTTTAATGATTTATAAAATAACGTAGATATTAATAGAGTATTCGTTCAAAGTCGGATACTCTATAATTTATTTAATATGTTTTAGCTTTTAAGAGTTTTTATTTCTAAAAAATCTAGCTTCCTCTTCTTCTTTTCTTGATGTCAATTCTTCTTAGCAACTACTACCATTCTCCCATTTTCATTAGAGTATTCACAAGTAATAAGAGTTACTAATTGATCTCCATAGTTTGCTTCAATCCCTGTGTCATATAATTGTAGTTTCTTGCAGTTACTTATATAGTCTTTAAATTGTTTTTCATTTTCTAAATTATAATATTGATAAAATCTAAATACATTTTTTTCATCTTTATAAAAAACTTTTGATTTAAATACATTTACTATTGTGTATTCATTTTCGCTATCTTCTGTTGTGATTTTTATTGTTTTATGTCCATCATAATATTCTTTATCAGCATATTTTATTAAATCACTAAACATTTGACCATCTTTCATATCATGTCCATATATTATAACATTTGATTTATCATTTTTCAAATCACAATTTGTATTTACATATATTGAACCATAGCTTGTTTTCTCATTTTTGAAATTATGTGTTAAATAATATTCATTGTCTTTTCCTTGTAATAGTGGATAATTAATATTAGTTCCTTCAATCTTTATCCAGCCTTGTATCTCTGGATTTTCTTGTTTAAGAGTTGTTATTGCTTCTGTTGGCTTTTTCCCATCCTCTGTTAATTCTTCCATTTTTATATCTTTTGAAAGTGATGAATATAACATTTTATTTGAAACATTCTCTTTACCAATATTTCCAATATATATTAAACTTATTGCTAATGCTACTACTAGAATAAATACTATTACATTTTTTGCTATCTCTCTAAATTCTTCTGATTTTATGTCAACTCTTAAAACACTAATGCTTTCCATTGCTTTTTTTGTTTTATTAACTTTTGTTTTTGTTCCTGTTTTGACTGTTTTCTTATCATTTTTTTGGTCTTTTAGAGATTGGTTTGTTTTCTTATCGTTTCTTGTTTTTTCTGCTTTACTATCTATTTTTTTATTATCTAGTTTTGTTTTGGCTTTACTATTCTTTTTCTTTATTTCAGCAGTTTTATTAGCAATACTCTTTTTAGTAGAGTTTACAAAATTTTCAAGTTGTTCTACTATTTTAATCTTTTCCTTTTTATTAGCTACTTTTTCAGCCCCATTAGTAGCTTTTAAGTTTTCTTCTTTTTTTGTTGATGTCTTGAATAGATTTTCAACTTTAACTATTGGATTTTTTAGCTCTGTTTGTTTTTTTACCTCACTTTTTGTTTTAGCTTTAGTTGTAGACTTTTTCTCTGATGTTTTAATAATTGTGTTAGCTCCTGATTTTTTTGCTGATGTTTTAGTTGTATTTTTTGTTCCAGATTTCTTTGTTTCTGCTTTTGCCTTTGGCTCTGTTTTAACAGCTTTCGCATTATTTGAAGTTTTAGATTTTCCTGTAGATTTTGCCTTAGAATTAGCTGTTTTTTCTATATTAGTTGCATTAGTACTAGCTGATTTTTTATTAGGTGTTGTCTTTGTACCTACTTTTGCTTTATTGGTTTTTCTAGTTGCTTTCTTTTTTGGTGGTTTTGTTCCTTTAAGTTTTCCAACAACTAGTACTCTTTTATCTACTTCTTTATTATCTGTTATTGAGCCTTCATTTTTCTCTTTTTCCATTTCAATAACTCCTCATATATTTTATGATATTTTAAATTTACTTTTTATTTAATAATGTTCTAAAATCTTTTTGCTTTATATTTACAAGTATTTCTTTTTAATAATATTATTCCTGCTAGAGAAATAGCAGCAATAACACTTGCTATTCCAATATAATTTTCAACACCTGTTTTTGGTTCTTCATCAAGTGGTCTTGAAGTTTTTCCTTCTAATTTAGATGATGAAAATAAATATATTGAACAATGTTCTAGTTCAAATTCAATAGTTCCATAATCAGCCATCTTAGCATTTCCTACAAATTCATATTTTCTAGTAGTTGGATTATAATAATATAAGTACACTTCTTTATTTATTTGTTCCATGTATTTGTTGGCTAATTCATCTCCAAGCCATAATGAAACCTCTGCTTTTCCTGGTAGCTTTCCATTATGTGCTAAATCCATATATATTCCTTCAACTTTATCCTCGTTTTTAATACTATTTAATTTTTCTGTTGAAAAGTGTGCACTTGGTTTAAAATCAATATTTGTATTAGTTATTGTATTACTATCAAATTCCCAAGTTATTCTTCCTATTCCACTTGCTGTTGAGTTTATTACTAATTTTTTGTTTGGATATTTTTTTAGAGTTTTGAATACACTTGCTTTAACAGAATGATTTCCCTCTACTGTAACCTCTAATTTGTCTGTTTTTTGTATTAATTCTTCATTTAATTTTGTATAGTCTGAATAAACATTTTCACGTTCATCATATTTTACAAAAGTATAATCCTCGTCTTTATCTATGTCATTGTTGTTTTCATCTTTTTTATCTTCTTCATTTGGTTTGTTTGTATTTCCTTGATTTGAAGAACTTGAGCTACCTGTGTTTGAACTTCCTGTATTTCCAGTGTTTGGCTTTGTTGTACTTCCACTACTTTGATTTCCTGTACTAGGTTTTGTATATAAGCTTTTTACTACTTCAACATTTATTATTATTTTTCCATCTTTTACTGATTTTCCTTCAAATGTAAGAGTTGTTTTC
Organism: uncultured Clostridia bacterium; assembly: GCA_949746675.1. Lineage (GTDB taxonomy): Bacteria > Bacillota > Clostridia > TANB77 > CAG-508 > CAG-793. The sequence goes on along the minus strand of CATKDT010000062.1, from coordinate 4,146 downwards.
CCTAATGCTAAAGCTTTTATTTTTATTTCTCCATATTCTCCTTCAACTATTTCTGCAACTTTGTTATCTGCTATTGTAACTGTTACATCAGATAATATGTTTTCTTTTCCATTTTCATATACAAATTTATAACTTGTTTTACCTTTTTCAAGTTTTAATGTATTGTTTTTAAATGATACACCTTCACTCTTGTTTTGAGTTGTTGTAATATTATATTTTGTTGTATCTTCAGCTCTTTTTACTATGTATATTGTTTTTACAATATTTTCTTTTTTATCTGCTATTTCTAATACTATATTTCCTTCTGCATTTTTTATTAATTCGCTGGAGTTAGTTATAACTTTACCATTATATAGAATATTAAATCCAGTTCCTAATCCTTGTAGATTTTCCTTATATATTCTTTTAATTTCTACATTAGGCATATTTTGTGCTGAAAATTCTAATCTAATTTCTTTTTGTCCTATCCCTTCTACTTTGTCGTCTACTACAACAACTACTTCGCCCTCATCTGTAACTTTATTTTCTGTTTCTTCTGTTTCTGTTTTATTTTCTTCTGTTGTTTCATTAATCATAATTTCATTTGTTATAATTTTGGTTTCTTTTGTTGTAGCATATGCTATTGGTGCAAGTGCACTTACTAGTAGGCTTATAATTGTTATTATAGCTATTTGTAGATTAATTTTTTTCATATAACTCTCCTTTCATTTTTTGCATTAACATAATATCATGTTTTATTGATTTTGTAAATATTTTATGTGTACTTTTTATGAAAAGTTTTTTTGTTTACATATTTTTTGTAATTTTTATTTAATTTATAAAATTACATCTCTCCCCTTGTTATCTTGTTTTTTTTATATTAATATGATATTATCTATATAGTTTAAGATATTTTTAGGAGGTTTTATATGTTACTTGCATTAGTTGGCGTTACAGGAGTCGGTAAGTCTTTTTTTGTTAATGAGACTTCTACTAAATTAGATTTTAAAAAGGTCCATACTATTAGAACAAGACCTGTTAGACATGGAGAAGATCCTAAATATTTTATGAGTGAAGAAGAACTTGATAATATGTATGATAATGGTAAAATTGCATATAAATTTAAAGTTTTTGAAGGAGAATATGGTTACTTAAAAGATGAAATCTTTTCAGATGATAATTATATTTTTGAAATGCATTATACTACTATTTATGATTGGAAAAAAGTTAGACCTGATATAAAAACAATATACATTATGCCTAATGATTTAAATGTTGCTAAAGAAAAAACCAAAGAGCGCAAACTTCCTAAAGATAAAGAAATTGAGCGTTTAAATGAAATTGATGAACATTATAATAATATTACTACTAATAAAGAACTTTATAGTCAATTTGATTATATTTTCTATAACAATTATGATGAACAATCTGTCGAAAAGCTTTTAGAGCTTGTAAAAAATATTATGAAAAATGTATAATTTTATGTAAACTTGTTGTTTTTAGAATTAGATTTTAAACTTACAAAAACTAAATAGTTAAAATCAAGGAAAATTGAACATTAATATCGTTCAATTTTCCTTGATTTTATTATATTTATTATTTATAATTATTTTTTCTGTATCCAGCATATGTTAATACTCCACCTACACATATTGTTAATATAATTGTAGCTCCAACTAAGCTTTTTACACCTGTTTGTGGTATTATTTTATCTGGTACTATAGTATCATCTTTTCCTGATCCTTCTGCAAATTCAGACCATTTGAAGTCATCATTTCCATAGAAGAATAGATACCATGCATTATTTTGGTTTGGATAAACACTTGCTCTTGCTAGAGTAACAGCTTCTGTTTCTATATATTTTCCATTTTCTGTATCTGGTTTTACATATAAGAAATAGTACTCTCCATCAGTCAAACCAGGTACATCTATTGCTGGTTGACCATATGAATACTCTAATGAGCTGTCTGTTTTATCAGTTTCCATATTTTTATCATATATTCCAGAATTTGATTTTGCATAACTTAATAATTCGGCAAATCCTGTAGAATCTTTATTCTTAATTTTTTTCAAAATATTTATGTCTGTTATTTTTCCAACTTTAATTTGCATTTTTCTTACATTTTCTTTGTCGTGTGTAAAGTTAGTAACTATTTGTGTTCCATCTTTAGCCATAAATGTTGCAAAAAATGCATCTGCATATTTTGGTTGTGCAAATCTTTCTAGTTTCTTTCCTTCAATAACTATTTTAGATTTTGATTCATTATCATAGTAATATTCAAGTATAGACATATAAATATCTTGATTTAATTCTACATATTTATTTATACTTGATGATGAATAGTATACTCCATCTTCTTTAGATTTACTTAATACTGCATCATTATTATTTTGTGTTATTTCAATCTCTTTACTTGATCCTATCTTAATATAATAAGTATGATTTTCATTTAATTGTACATTTTTTACTTGTATCTTTGCATTTGCTTGTCCATCTTTTACCAGACTAATTTGTGCCTTTGAAAAATCTGTAAATCCATCTGTTGGAGTTGGGGTTGGACTTGGTACTTCTGCAACGTTAGCTTTAATTACTACATTGTTATCAAATCCATCTGTTTTAACAGATCCATTTGATGCTGTTAAAGCTTTAATACTATACATTTTGAATGTAAGAGTTCCCTTATCTTCTTCTTTTATAGTATATTGATAAGTAACTGTATTGTTAACTGCTGTGTTACTGAATATTTCTCTTTCTTGTTTTGACTCACTAAAGCCAATTTTCAAACTACCTGTAGTAGTAAGTCCTGCAATGTCTTTTTCAAATGTTGCTTTAAATGAAATTGTGTCTCCTGTTTTGTATTCCCCTGCTGGAGTTACAATTTCTAGTTTTTGTAATGTTTCTAAATCTGCTGGTTCTGCTGCTTGCACTTTACATAATGTCATTGTTAAGCTTCCTAATAATATTAATACTAGGCTTAAAAGTACTTTTTTCTTCATTTTCTTTTCCTCCATTATTTTCCTTTCGTTTTTAATAATAATTATATTATCACTACGAAAAATTTTTTTCAACAAGTTTCGATAATTTTTGCAAATTGATATGTTTTTTCATTATTAAGTGTAAACAAAAAAACAACTGCAAGTTGCAGTTATCTTTTTATATTATTTTACATATCAAATAAATACGTTGCTTCTAAATCAGCTTCATGAGTTAATAGTGCAATAGGATACTTTTTATAAGCTACTCCTATAGTATTATATAATTCTTTAGGTTCAGTATAGCCCATGTGCCAACGAATAGCATACTTTTCTTCGTTAGTCAATTTTATATATTCAGTTAACATCATAACTGATTTTTCTCCATGTCCATATGGAATAGTGTCATCTATTGTGTAATAAGGAACTTTTTCCCATACTCCTAGTTCATTTTTTGCATTCCTATAATCTACTTTATAAAAATTAGTTTTACAGATATCATGAAGTAATGCTATTATTCTAATACTTTCTTCTGGTGTATTAATTGGTACTACACTATTTTGTACTTTATGCTTTAATATCTCATATACTTTCATACTATGTTCTAATAATCCATTTTCTTTACTTCCATGAAATCTTGTACTTGCTGGTGCTGTAAAGAAGTCTGAATTTTCTAAAAAGCTAATTACTTTATCCATTCCTTCTCTATTAGTTTCTTTTAATAATTTGATAAATTCTTCTTTCATTTTTCTTCCTTTCACTACGCTTCGCTTTGTTCATCCCCCTCCAAGATTTTTCAAAGAAAAATCTCGTTTGGCAATTCTTGTTTTCGTCTGCTCATTTCCATCTATGATTTTTTTAAAAACCACATTTGTCAATTCTTGTTTTCGTTTTTAATTTACCATAAGAAATATTTTTTTTCAAGTATATAGTTACTTATTTATTATTATAATCCTCATAATGTTTAACATTTATTTTAGATTTTGTCTTGTAATAAAACATAAATAATAGTATAATGTAGTTATATTTTTATTTTGCAGGTATAATTTAATGGTAGAATGTCATGCTTCCGACCTGATAGTGAGGGTTCGATTCCCTCTACCTGCTCCAATTTATAACAACTTACGAACTATAAAGTTTGTAGGTTGTTTTTTTATATACTTTTTAAATTTATATAACTACCAAAAATCTATA
>CATKDT010000061.1 GCA_949746675.1 uncultured Clostridia bacterium | reverse complement strand
GGATTTGTGTGTTTTTCCATTTGTCCATCTGTCATTAATACTATTTCTAGTACTTCTCTTGCTTTTGCTTCATTATACTTTTCTCCTGCGCTTTCTGCTCTGCTAAATACTCCTTTGTCGCTAAATACTGCACTAAGTGATACAGCTGCAAGAATTAGTAACACGATTAGGGTCACAAAGTGTACCATATATTATATTGTATTAGTCATTAATCATGCTTTTTCTTTTTTGTTTTCCATATAATAATCTGTAATTATTTCGCAAACATTTTAAATTGCATTTTTATAAATATAATCTATTTGTAATAATTTTATTTTTTACTTAAATTAATTCTCTAGAAATTACTATCTTGTAAACTGCAAATTGTAATCTTTTAACTCGTCTTACTCAATATCTCCTTTTTCATTTTACTAATAATCTTTTTCTCAAGTCTTGAAATATAGCTTTGTGAAATTCCTAGCATGTCAGCAACTTCCTTTTGAGTTTTCTCTTCTCCATTTCCATTGCCAAATCCAAAACGAAGCTCCATTATTATTTTTTCTCTATCATTAAGCCTAGAGATTGAAGTCTTCAGTAGCTTTTGGTCCACTTCATCTTCTATCCTTTGTGAAGTTGTGTCAGCACTCCCAGCAAGGATATCTGACAATAATAATTCGTTTCCATCTGTATCTTTATTCAAGGGCTCATCAATTGAAATCTCACTTTTTAATTTTGTACTTCTCCTTAGGTACATTAGTATTTCGTTTTCAATACATTTTGAAGCATATGTAGCTAGCTTTATGTTCTTATTTGCTTTAAATGTATTAATTGCTTTCATTAGCCCTATTGTTCCTATTGATACTAAATCTTCAATTCCAACATTTGTGTTTTCAAACTTTTTAGCAATGTATACTACTAATCTTAGATTATGTTCCACTAGCAGATTTTTTGCATCTTTATCTCCTTCCATTAATTTTTTTATTGCCTCTTCCTCTTCTTTTGCCTCAAGTGGTGCTGGCAAATCATCATTTCCACCAACATAAAATATATTTTCCTCATCTGCTTCATTATTCACAAAATTAGAATATATCTTTTTTAAAAATAATACTATTCCCATATATCCTCTACCTTTCTCTACACTGTTTTTTTGTAATCAAATACCTTAATTTCACATAATTTTTCTAATAAATTTGTTATTATTATACTTTCACACAGTCACTTTCTAATAATTCTAAGCCTATTAGGGCTGAATAATTTTTGTTTATCTTTTTATCATACAAGCCTAAAATTACATTTTCTAAAATTACCTCATTTTCATTTTTTTGAACTACTCTTACAAATTTTGCTTGTATCCCAATTAGCATTCCATTTTGCTTTCCTATTGATTTAAAAGGTATTAATCGAATTTTTAGCTTTGCATTTCCAAGAACACTTTCAACCTTTTCCTTTTCAATAATAATTACTGCTTTTCCAGTTATTGGGTCTTTCAGTGTATTTCCAGAATCTATAAAAGCCTTAGTATGTATTGTTTTGCCATATACATTAATTTCCAAATCACATATTAAATCGTCAGCCTTAAGCATTTTTTTATGTACTTTAAATACATATTGGATTATGCAAAAGCCTAAAAATCCTGCTATTATAGTTATTTGCATTGGATATGTTCCAACTAATACTCCATTTTTAAAAGCAATATTTTGTGGTGCAATTAAATATAATAATGCTAATGCTAAGCCTCCTGTTGCAAATGATACTAAGTAAAATAGTAATAAGGTTTTACAGATTTTTTTCACATTATGTATATCAAATGCTATATAAATCATAATGACTGATAACAGTACTTTCATTGCCAAACTAGAATATGCAGGAATAATTCCTAAGTATGTAATAATTGCATATAAAGCTCCTATAATAGATGAAATTATTAACTTGTAGTTTTTCATTTTTTCTTTTTGTACTGCGCCTGTTCCAAACAAAATTATGTAGTTCATTAATAAGTTTTCTAAAAAAATTATATCTAGATAAATTGTCATGCTTGTATTGTAGTATTTCTAAAATAAAAAAGCTGTCATAAATTGTTCTTAATCTTAAGAACTTTTCGACAACTTTTTAAACATTTTGACATAATTATAATACTGTTCATGAAAATAGCTTCATTCTCTTAGTTAGTATGGATTAGAACCAGTAAAGTTATCTATTAAAACTTAGTTAAAATCAAAAACAAAACGAACCTAAAAATAGATTCGCTTTGTTCTTTGTATATTAGTAAGATAGATTTTTATTTTTTATTTTTCTTTAAGAATGGAGGAATATCAATATCTAATCCCACTCCATCATTACTTGGTACTGGTGTACTTTGTTTTGTTGGCCATGCTGACTTTGTTGATAACTCACTTACTATAGGAGTTGCTGCTTTATCAAATCCAGTAGCAATTACAGTAATTGTAATATCTTCATCAAGACTCTTGTCAATAACTGCACCAAATATAATGTTGGCTTCTGGGTCAACACTTCTTTGAACTAATTCAGCAGCTGTATTAACTTCATGTAATCCTAGGTTTTCACCACCAGTAACATTAATAATAACCCCTCTAGCTCCTTCAATTGTTGTTTCAAGTAATGGACTTTGAATAGCTTGTTTTGCAGCATCTTCTGCTCTATTTTCTCCTGAAGCTCTACCAATTCCCATATGTGCCATTCCTGTATTTAACATAATTGTTTTAACATCTGCAAAGTCTAAGTTTACTAATCCTGGTACTTTGATTAGATCTGATATGCCTTGAACTCCTTGTCTTAATATATCATCTGCCATTTTGAAAGCTTCCATCATTGTTGTTTTTCTATCAATTACTTGTAGTAATTTGTCATTTGGAATAACAACTAATGTATCAACTTTTCCTTTTAAACTTTCAATTCCACGTTCTGCTTGTGTAAGTCTTTTCTTTCCTTCAAATGTGAATGGTTTTGAAACAACTGCTATTGTTAATATTCCCATTTCTTTTGCTATTGCTGCAACTGTTGGTGCTGCTCCAGTACCTGTTCCACCACCCATTCCTGCTGTAACGAATACCATATCAGCTCCCTTAATTGCTTCTGATATATCATTTTTGCTTTCTTCTGCTGCTTGCTCTCCAATGTCTGGGTTTGCTCCAGCGCCTAGTCCTCTAGTTATCTTCTCACCTATTTGAATTTTTGTTTTAGCTTTTGATAACATTAGAGCTTGTCTATCTGTATTTATTGAAATAAATTCTACTCCTTCAATTCCAGATTCTATCATTCTGTTTACTGCATTATTTCCAGCTCCACCTACACCTATTACTTTTATTACAGCTGTATCTTCTGTATTTGTGTTTTCTTCATAGCTATTATTATCCATTAACATAGTTTCCTCCTAAAAATTTTTATTATGATTTATTTTACGAATAGAAAAAGTCTTTTACTTTTTCTAATATCTTCTTCACAAAGCTTTCATCTGAATTTGCGTCAACACTACTTCCCACACTTTTAGTGAATGGTCTTGATGCCATATAATTAACTAATGAATATGCAGTTTCATATGATGGCTTAACTAGATTTGCAGTTTTTCCTGTTGCTGTTTTTACTGGTATATTTAATGTAATTTTTCCTACTACATCACTTTTACTAATGTTTGTTATTCCTTGACCTGTTAATATTACTGTATTAATATTTTGTTTTACGCCTAAAGGTGCAATGTCTTTATTAACTAATTCAAATATTTGCTCTACTCTGGCTTCAATTATTTCAACAATGTTTGAACTACGTACTACTTTGTTTCCTTCTTTTACAGTATTTAGTACTACTTCACTATCATGATCTATGTATGATTTTAAGGCTAGGCTATATTGCTTTTTTAACTTTTCTGCTTCTTCATTTGAAATATTTAAAATTAGTTTAATATCATTTGTAATATTTTGTCCTCCTATTGGAATTGAGTTTGTATGTTGAAACATTTCTCCTTCAAATATTCCAATATCAGTACTTTCTGCTCCAATATCAAGCAACATTACATAATCTTTTTGATCTGTTTCGTCAAGTACTGTTTTTCGTTCTGCTAATGTAACTGGAATCATTCCATCTATATCAATGTCAACTCTTTTAAAAATATTTGACATAATTCTTATGTATTCTTTATCTGCTAGAAGAATCTGTGCATTTATAGTAAAACTCTTGCTGAATGCTCCTACTGGATCTTCTATCACTTTTCCATTGTCTAAAATAAAATTGTTAGTCACTATATCAATTAGCTGTTTTCCTTCAGGTATGCTAATATCTTTGGCCTGCATTAGTGCATTTGATACATCCCTTGAAGATATTCCTGAATATTTATCTTTAGCTTCCTTTGTAACACTGTTTTGTATAATTGTAACGTACTTTCCAGGTATAGATATATATGCTGAGTTTATCTTCATGTTCATTTCTTTTTCTGCGTCTTTTACAACACTTGATATAACATCAGCTAATGCATTTTCATCTACTATTTTGTCTTTTTTTATTCCATTACTTTTTCTGCTAGCGTTACAAATGACTTCAATTTGATTAAAATTATTGACTTCACCGACAACTAAACTTATCTTAGATGCACCTATGTCAATGCCGACAATTATATCACCTATAGCCAAAGTAAACTCCTCCTAAATCTGTCTTATTTAATTCTTGTTGTAAGAATATATTATTTTAAAAAAAATGTCAATAGAAATCGAAATATTTTTGTAATATTTTCGTAATATTTTTGTAATTTATACTTTTTTCTATTTTAAGTAAACTTATTATGTATTTTGTGATTGTTTATATAAAAATATTTTTAAGTAGCACGCCTATTTTAGGCGTGCTACACTTTTATCCCATCTTGTTTTGAGTTGTACATTGTACCATTCTAGATACTCACACCGTTCCCTCATCAGACTTTTCGCCTCTAGTTGTTGGTGATACAATTTGTAGAATTCTTGTAAAATCTCCTTCTTCTTCTTTGCTTCATTAGTTTTACGCATAACCTCATATGGTGATTTATCTTTAAAAATAAATTGAGGCAAATTAGCATATTCTGCTCCATCAAATAAATATCTTTCTACCCACATATCTCCTGTTTCTAATCTTCGATGTAATTCATACCAATCTGGATACAATCTCTTTATCCTTTCCACAAACTCACTTGGATAAAACATACAATCTCCTCCTGTAAAAAAATTATTTTCTGCATAGTTTGTAAAAGTAGGATGCCATATTAATTTTTATTATATATCATTTTATGTAAATTTGCAAATTAATCTTTTTTCTTTGTAAGTTTATTTAGGTAATATCTTCTAATTATACCTAAATTATTAAACATTCTACCAATGAATACTACTATTGCTGCTAAGTAAATATCTACGTTAAGTTTTTGACCTAAGTATGTTAACAAAATTGCAAGTATTGCATTTACAAAAAATCCTGAAATAAATACTTTCATATCAAAGTTTTTCTTTATATTAGACGCAATTCCTCCAAATACTGTATCAAGTGCTGCAACTATTGCTATAGCTAAATAATTTGACATTGAATATGGAAGAGTTGGTATTAAAAATCCTAGTCCTACTCCAAGTACACAACCAACTATAATAAAAATAAGTGTCATTTTTGTTCATCCTCCTTCATATATTTACTTTCTATCTCTCCCTTTGTATATGGCTCAATTGTAATATTTTTTGATTGCTCCACTGTTACGTCAAGCCCATTGCTTTCCATTACATCTACAAATCCTGTATTTTTCATATTTAATGTACTTGTCAAATATGTAGTATCACCTATTGCTTTAATTGTATAAGGCGATTTTATTCTAGTATTTCCATATATTAGTATATATCCTTCTGCAATTTCGACAATATCTGTCATATTAATTATTCTATTTCCATTTATTGATATTGCTTCTGCACCTGCATATTTAAGCTCATTCATAAGATTTCTAATATCTTTTGCCCAATATGTTGCCATATCTGTATCTTTTAAAGTTACTACTATTCCTTCGCCTTTTACCTCTGTTAACCCCAATAAAACCTTAGTTTCTTCTAATTCTTTTTCTATTAAATTTGCAGCTTTTTCATTTTCATTTTCAGTGTCTTTATATTCTTTTATTTTATTTTGGTTATCTTCATATTGTTTTTGAGCTTCTTCATATCTAGTTTTATATAATGACATTTGGGCTTTTAATTCTTCATCTCTTAAGCTTTCAATATCAGCTTTTTTATATTCTTCTACACTTTTTACTTGTATACATATAGTTGAGGTTAGTATTATTGCAACAATACTTATCATAACAGCTATTGTCACTGCTTGTTTATTTTTAAAAAATGTCTTCAATTTTTACCTCCATATTATTCTTCTTTTAATAGATACTTTGAACTTATCGCTCCATTGAATTTTTTTATTGAAATATTTGTACTTTTAGTAACTTTAGGTGGTGTTACTTTTGAAGTATATTTCATATTATTGATATATCCACCAGGTCTATTTATTCCATATAACATTTCAGGATGTCCTATTGCTTTTATAATAAATGGTGAACTAACTTTTTGTCCATTTATTGATATTACATTTCCAGCACAAGTTATAGAAGTCATATTTACTATTCTTTGGTCATTTATTGATATTGCCTCTGCACCAGCATTTTTTAATTCAGATACAATTTCTATTAAATCAGTATCATGTATTAGATATTGACTAATATTAATATTATCTGTCATACCATTAACTTGTCCATCTTCTGCTGTAATTACTACACCCTCTCCAACAACATCAGTTAATCCAAGTAACATTTTATTCTTTTTTATTTTCTCACTATTTTCCTTAGAAGTAGTATCATTTTGTGAGGATGCAGTTCTTACCTTTTCTAGTTCTTCATTTGATTTTTCAAGAGCTTTTGTAATAGCTTCATATCTTTCTTCCCATTGAAGTACCTTATCTCTTAATTCATCATTTACAAATGCTTTTGTTACAGTTGAATCAGTGCCAGCCATTGTTCTTAATTGTAGAGTTATCGCTAAGGTTAATACTAAACAAACAATTCCAATAAGTATTTTTTCTTTTTCCAATTTTGTTCTCCTTTCTTTTTAAATATTAGGTGAAAAATATGGCTTTTGTACATTCAAATCTCTGTTAACATAAATTTTTCCTGCATTTCCATTTTCTTTTTCTAAAATAGTTTTTATATATAATATTTTTACATCTAAATTTGAATAATTCCCTATATAAATAGTTTTTGATTCACTTTCCATATTAATAATATAGTCATCTTCATCTTGTATATTTATACTTGTGATTAAATTTCCTAATCCTGCATTAGTTAATGCATCTATAATTATTTCAATTTCTTCTATTTTTCCTAAATCATCATCACAAACTTTATTTCCTGCTATAATATGTTCTATTGAAGTTTCATATCCCTGTAATTCTATTTTTCCTTCTATCTTTTCCCCTACAACCTCTAATATATATCCTTCTTTATTAATATATGCATATGCTTCACCGACTTTAATAAAATAGTCAATAGTTCTTTCTTTTATTTGTATTTTTAATTTAGAAGGCAATTCTCTTTTTATTATGATACTGGAAACATATGGATTTTGTTTAATTTTTTCATTTATATCTTTATTAGTTTCTCTAAATATATTAGTTTCTTCATCAATAGCTAGTAAACTTAAAACCATCGCTTGTGATACTTTTTCATTACCAGTTATTACTATTTCTCTTATATTGAATATTGGTGATAACATTAGTAGAATAATTCCTACTATAAATAATGCAAATACAGTTAAATTTTGTATTCTTCTAATTCTCTTCTTTTGTTTTTTTATTTGTTCATTAGTAAGCTTTCTTTTTACCTTTTGCTTTTGTACTTTTGCATAAATTTTCTCTTCTTGTTCAACTTTCTTTTGTGCTTCCCTTTTTTCTTTTTTCTTTCGCTTCTGTATCTCCTTCATTTTTTCTTTACTAACTTTTGGTACATTTTTACCAATGTCATCTATTTGTGGTTCTGGTGCTTTTTTTGCTTTTTTTGTTAATTTTTTTTCTGTTTTTTTAACTGAATATGAAGAAGTTTCTAAATCATAATCAAAAATTCCTTCACTTTTATTAACTTTGTTATATGATGTTTTTGTTTTAGATTTGTTTTTCGCTTTTTGCATTTTTTAACCCTTTCCCACTTTATTTTTATAGTTTGAAAGTATTTACAACTTTTTACTTTTAATTGTTTATGCTAACTTTATACTTTTTTAATCTCTGCGCCTAGCTTTGTTAACTTTTTATGCATATCCTCGTACCCTCTAGAAATATACTCTATATTTTCAACTATCGTATTTCCACTAGCTGAAAGTCCTGCAATCACAAGTGATGCTCCTCCTCTTAAATCATTACTCTTAACAGTAGCCGCTTTTAGCTCTTTAACTCCAGTTATTTCAATATGGTTATACTTTATTTGTATTTCAGCTCCCATTTTACTTAACTCATTGCAAAATAAAAATCTATTTTCAAAAATATTTTCTTCCACTTTTGACTTTCCTTTTGCTTTAGTTAAAATTGTTGTAAATATTTGTTGCATATCTGTTGGAAAACCTGGATATGGATTAGTTTTTATATTAGTACTTTTTAGTGTTTTAGGGGAACTTAATATTATTTCATTTCTGCTAATTATAATCTTGCAACCTATCTCTTTTAGCTTATACAATACTTCCATCAAATCCTTTGGATTAGCATTTTCAATTTTTATTCTTCCATTTGTAATTGCAGTAGCACAAAGATAAGTTCCTGCTTCAATTCTGTCAGGCATAACTCTATATGAAGTTTTATAAAGCTTTTTTACTCCAATTACTGTAATTTTTGAAGTCCCTGCTCCATATACTTTAGCTCCCATCTTATTTAAGCAGTTTGCTAAATCACGTATTTCAGGTTCTTTTGCTGAATTAATAATTTGTGTAGTTCCTTCTGTATAAATCGAAGCAAGTATTGCATTTTCAGTTGCTCCTACGCTTGGAAACTTTAATATAATTTTACTTGCTTTTATTTTATCAGCTTTGCAAATAATTTTCTCATCTTGTTCATTAATGTCTATCCCTAAAGTTTTAAATGCTTCTATATGTAAATCAATTGGTCTTGCTCCAATATTACATCCTCCGTGGAAATGAAAATGTTGCTTCCTTAAATCTTCCAATTAAGGCTCCTGCAAGAATAACAGTTGAGCGTAGTCTATGCATTAACTCTTTTGGGATTTCTGTTCTATGTAAATTTGCACTCGATATTGTTATTTTATCATATTTCCTAGTTATTTTGCAACCTAAAATTCTTAATATTTTTAAAGTTGTCCTAACATCTTCAATATCTGGAATATTATAAAATGTTACTGGGTTTGGATTTAACAATGCTGTTGCTAAAATCGGAAGTGAAGCATTCTTAGAACCTGAATTTGTTATTACCCCATTTAACCTTTTTCCACCTTTTATAACATAACTTGACATATTCATCTCCTTCTATGCAAAATGCATTATATGTATTTACAAATATAAATTTTACATTCGTAAATTTATTATGTTATATTATATGTAAACTTTATTTTTATGTTACAATTTACATGATTATGTATTTTATTACTGTTTTTGTGAGTTTTGAAAGCCATATTTTCATAAGTTAAGTTTACAAACTTTCTAATATATGGTATAATAGTGTTAGCAAAATTGTTTCTTGCATAAAAAATTCGTTAAACAGCACATTGAAAAGAGAGAGGACTGATAATTTTAATCAGAAAATTTTCTGTTAAACAACAACTTAGAAAGGACTGATGTCATTGGCAAAAAATCAAAACCTCGTTGCATCCCTGAGCCCTCAACGAAAAGCTGCCCTTCCTTCCCTTGATCGCTACTTGCACAGCAACTTGATGATTCAAGATATCATCGCTATGTATATAGCTGACCTCAGAGAATATGGTAAGGAAGATAATAATAGGCTCGAACTTTATCATGCACAGTTCTTGGAACGGTACTTGGGTATTGTAAAAAACGACCTCTTTATGGACTCTATTCAGAAAGATCTTGAAAAGAAGTTCTTGGCTGAGGTTAGTACCCGTCATCCTGAGTGCAGTTTCGCATTGAGAGGTAGAGTTAAAAGCCTCTTTAGGCTTGAAAACAAATTCAATGCAAAAATTCAAGACTTTATCATCGACTACATCTCCAAGCATGGCAAAAATCCAAGTGTATCGATGATTATCAAGAGTTTGGACCGTATACGTGATACAATCGCCTATCGTTTCATTCTCCAAGGTAAAGACCCTAATTCCTCTTATGAAGATGAGATTCAACATTTGGTAGCTATCGCTAATGGAATTCCTGAATACTTCAACGCTAACTCTCTCACCCCTGGATCCATTGGTGGATATACGCTGCTTCGTGCACAGCCTATTCTAGGAGTTACTACCAAGAATCCTTCTGTCCTGTTACCTGCTGTTAGACCTTATTATAAGGACTATATCAGTAACCCTAAGAAGAGTGGTTTCACGGCATTTACAATCTGTATGCGCCACAATGTCTCTCTCCAAGAAATTGAGCTTCAGCTAATGACCTTTGACATGTTCAAAAAGAATGAGCACAGCGAAAATTCTCTGCATCGAAACTATGAGACAATTCAGCGAGCTAACCGCCTTGCAGCGCAACTTCCAAACCCAAACAGCTTTAACAAGATTTTCTTGCAAGCACATGAACGGTTGGTCCGTATGAGTGACTTAGATATCACCAAGATTAAAGTCAAGATGTTCGCAGCATTTTCCAAACACGAACTTGAAGATCTTTGTGGACTGGTTATTGGTCGTCAGGCTAAGCCAGTTGAATACCTGTAAACACTCTGTATAGCGAATTTCACCAGTCTACCTTTGTTGGTAGGCTGGTGTTTTTTTATATTTTTATTTTTTATCTAAATTTATTGAAAGCATTTTACTTATACCATTTTCCTCCATTGTTATACCATAAACTGTGTTAGCCGCTTCCATTGAACCTTTTCTATGAGTAATTATCAAGAATTGAGTATCTTTGCTAAACTTTTTCAAATAATCAGCATATCTATAAACATTTACATCATCTAAAGCTGCTTCAATCTCATCAAGTATACAGAAAGGCGATGGATTTATTTTTAATATTGCAAACAGTAAAGCTATTGCAGTCAATGCTCTTTCTCCACCTGATAATTGAAGTAAATTATTTAATTTTTTACCAGTTGGTTGCACTACAATATCTATTCCACTTTCAAGAATATTACTTTCATCTTCTAATATAAGTTCTGCTCTTCCTCCCCCGAATAACTCTATAAATGCTTCATTAAAGTATTTTTGTATTAACTTAAATTTCTCTTTAAATTGTTCTTTCATTGTAGATGTCATATCTTGAATTATATCTCTAAGTTTTGCCATTGTAGTTTCTAAATCCATTCTTTGCTCATTCATTGTGTTATATCTTTCTTCTGCTTTTTTGTACTCTTCTATTGCATCTACATTGACACTACCTAAATCTCTAATCTTATTATGTAACTCATTTACCTTTTTTTGAGTTTCAGTTATATTGGTTGGCTTTTCAAATTTTTCCATTGCATTATTAGGAGTAATCTCATAGTTTTCCCAAAGTTCATTTATAATTTCTTCTAAATCTTGATTCGTATTAGTTACTTTACTATCAACTTTGACAAGTCCTTCTTTTATTTTTTGAATTACTTCAAATTGTTTTGTAATTTCTTTTTCAGTACTATCAAGTTTTTCATTTTTTTCGTTTCTTGTGTTTTTAAGTTCCTCTGTTTTTTGAAGACTATTTTCAACCTCTTCTCTTATTTTAATTATACTATCTTGTAATTCTTTTATCGTGTTTTTAAGTTCAACGTTTTGTTCCTCAAGTCTTATTTTTTCATTTTCCTTATTTTCTATTTCTTCCTTTTTATTTTTTATGTCATTGTCTATTCTTTCCATTAACTCTTTTATTGAAGAATTACTTTCATCAAATGATGATATTGATATTTTTAAATTTGTTATATCTTCATTTAAATTATTGATATACATTTGTTCATCATTATTCAATTTTGCATATTCTTCTATTTCAGTAATAAGAGCTTCTGATTTGAGTGTTATTTCAGTAATTTCCTTATTGTATTTTTCCTTTTCTAAATCACCATTTTCAATTTGCTCTTTCAAACTTTTAATTTCATTTTCGCATTTTTCTTTGCTTTCAATTATTTTCTTGATTTCCACTTCAACAGAATTCATCTTTTCATTAATTGTTGCAAGGTCAATTTCTGATTTTTGTAAAAGTTCTGTTTTTTCTGTTATCTGATTTATTATACTTTCATTTTCTTTTAAGAATTTATCTTTCTCTACTATTACCTCTTCAAGCTTCAAGTCAATATTTTTTATGCTATTTTCTAATCTTTTAATTTCCGCACTACGTCCTAATAAGTTAACTGTTTTCTTGTTTACTGAACCACCTGTCATTGCTCCTGAAGGATTTATTATATCTCCTCCTAAAGTTACAATTTTGAAGAAGTATCTATTTGCTCTTGCAATTTTTATAGCACATTCAATATTTTCAGCAATCATAGTTCTTCCAAGTAAATTCAAAACTATGTTTTCATATTTTTTATCAGCTCTAACTAAGTCACATGCTAAACCAATTATTCCATCAGCTTTAACATAACTTTCAAGTTTTTTTCCTTTAATCGCTGATACAGGTAAAAATGATGCACGCCCTAGCCTGTTAGCTCGTAAATATTCAATCATTTTTTTTGCATCTTCATCAGTATCAGTTACAATATTTTGAAGACTCGCTCCAAGAGCCATTTCAATGGCTGTCTGATACTTTTCGTCAGTTGAAACAATATTAGCTAATACTCCATTTACACCTCTTTTTAACTTTACGTCTTTTTCACATGCAATTAATAAATCCTTTACAGATTTTGCATATCCTTCTTTCTCTTTTTCAGTTTCAACTAAAAAATTATATCTTGAAGTCTTAGTTCTTTTTTCATCTGTAAGATTTGCAATTAGCTCTTCATACCTTTTTTCCTTTTGGTCAATTTCATCTTTTTTAGATTGAATATTCTCAAGCTCTATTTTATTTTTATTTCTTTCTGTTTCAATTCTATTTACTTCATTTGTAATTTCATTTTTCGCTGTTCTTTTTTCATCAAGCTCCGAAATAATTTTTTCAATTTCTCTTTTTTCTTGTTTCTGTCTATTTTCATAGTTTTCAATATTTGTATCTAATACTGTTATTTTATTTTGTATTTCATACTTTCTTTCTAAAATGTCCTCATTTTCTTTTTTCTTTTCCTCAATTTGTAACTCTTTTGTTGATAACTTCTCTGTAATTTTTGCAAGTTCTGCTTCTTTTTCCTCTAATTCCTTAGTGTACTTTTCTTTGTTAGATAATAAATTTTCTCTTTTCGATTGTTTATTTTTCTTTTCTTCCTCTAATTCAAATATATTTTTATTTGCAGTTGTTATTTCATTATCAAGTCTATTTTTATTAGCATCATTATTAGTCATTCTTTCATTACTTACATTAATATTTGAATTAATTTTCTCAATCTCATTTTTACTTTCAAAACTAATATTTTGTAATCTTTCAATCTTTTCATTTATATTGTCTATTGTGTTTTTAAGTTCCTCTTTAAGAATCTGCATATCCTGCAATTTCTTTTCTTCTTTAGTATTCTGACTATCTAATATTTCTTTATCATTTTTAAGCTCTTCTAATTTTGTTTTAAAGTTTTCTATCTTATATAAATATAATCCAACCTCAATTTGCTTTAATTCTTCACGTAAATCTAAATATTTTTTTGCTTTGTCCTTTTGCATTTTTAGTGGCTCTAAGTTAGCCTCAAGTTCTGTCAAAATATCATTTATTCTCATTAGATTTATTTTAGTTTGCTCTAATTTTTTTTCCGCTTCTTCTCTTCTAGTTCTATATTTTACAATTCCTGCAGCTTCTTCAAATATATGCCTTCTATCTTCTGACTTCGTGCTTAAAATCTCATCTATTCTTCCTTGTCCAATTATTGAATATCCATCTTTTCCAATTCCAGTATCCATAAATAATTCAGTAATATCTTTTAGTCTACATGGAACCTTATTTATAAAAAATCCTGACTCTCCTGTTCTATACACTCTTCTAGTTACTGTTACTTCTGAATATTCTATTGGTAATGAATTATCCTCGTTGTCAAATATTATTGAAACTTCTGCAAATCCTAGTGACTTTCTATTTTCAGTTCCTGCAAATATTATATCTTCTGACTTTGACGACCTTAATGCTTTCATACTTTGTTCGCCAAGTACCCAACGCATAGCATCAGAAATGTTACTTTTTCCTGAGCCGTTGGGTCCAATAATTGCAGTTATTCCTGGATTAAATTCTAATTCAGTTCGATTAGCAAATGACTTAAATCCTTGCAATTCAATTTTTTTTAAATACATTGTTCTTCCTTCTAATGTGAATACACATTATTTCATTTTTTGTAAAATATAGTCTATTTCTTGCCTATAATATCATAAAAATTTTTTATTGTCTAGAATTAACAAAAAATAAATGTATGTACACAAAAAAGTTTTATTTAACTCTTGTTTTATTAAATATTTAATGGTATTATAATTACATAACGAAGGAGAAAAATATGTTTAACGATAAATTTGAATTTTATAGTCCAAGTAACATACATCTAAAAGACTTAGATTCTGCACTAAAGGATAGTCTTTCAGTAATGTATAAGTTAGATGAGATGACTTTAAAACATAGTGAAAACGTATCCAATTTATGTACTAGAGTATGCCAACAATTACGTTGTAACAATCAATTTACAATTCATTGTATGATTGCTGGCTACATTCATGATTTAGGAAAAATGTATATACCAAAAGAAATCCTAACTAAAGATGGAAAACTTACTGATGAAGAATATGAAATTATGAAAACACACACTACTCTAGGATATAAATATTGTATGGATACATTTAATTTACGTGCCTACTCTGACGGCCCTTGGTATCATCATGAATCTTTAAATGGTACTGGTTATCCTCGTGGTCTTAGAAAAAGTGACATTCCCTATTCTGCTCAAATTATTCGTGTTTGTGATGAATATGATGCTCTTGTTACTAAAAGACATTATACAACCCATGTTAACATTTCTGAAACTCTAAAGCAATTAATTAAGGATGCACGTCCTACTCAAACTCTTGTTGCTTTGGATAATTTGAAACAAAATGAACGATTAGGTAAAATCAACCCTAAACCATTAACTGCTTTATTCAAAGTTGTTATTGACGACATTTTATATGAAATTAGTTGTGTTATGAATTATGTTTATTATCTAAAGTCACAAATTAAAAGACTTGATACTATTGAGAAATATGACCATAAACGTCAGTCTGCTAAAAAACCTGAGCAAAAAGATTACTATGCTTCTGGTATGAAAATGCTCTTACAAAAAGGTGAAACTTTTGAAAACTACAAGGAAATTCGAGGCGAATATAATTCTGCTCTAGAAATTAGAAGAAAAAGAATTGATGATTTATATAAAGAAATTAGAATAATTAAGAAATTAAAGATTTAATAATAAAGCTAAATTGCACTTGCAGTTTGGCTTTAATTTTATTAATCATAATTTTTCCAATACCCTATTGCATTTTTTTTAGTTTCCTTATATAATAGACTTACATTAAATCAAAACGTAGGAGGATTTTATTATGAATTTAAATATAACAGGAAAAGATTTTGAATTAACTGATGCAATAAAAAATTATATTGAAACAAAAGTTAATAAATTATCAAAATATTCAGAGGATTTTAATGCTGACGCAATCATGAAAATTGAAGGAAATAATCAAGTTGCTGAAATTCGTGTTTCACTTGGTGGTAACTTATATAAAGCAGTTACAGCAAGCCATGATTTATATGCTTCAGTTGATAAAGACATTGATATTATTGAAGGACAAATTAGAAAAACAAAAACTAAAAAAGATAAACAAAATATGACTGAAACTATTAGATTTAAAGAAGCTATGAAAGATGAAGATTTAGATGAATATGGCGGAATTATTAAAACTATATTCTATAGTATAAAACCTATGACTGAAGAAGATGCTAAATTAATTCTTGAAGGTGACCCTAAAAATAAATTCTTGCCTTTCATTGATGCTGACAGTAACACAGTTAAAGTTATTTACAAACTTAAAGATGGAAAAAATTTCGGTTTACTAGAACCAGAAAACTAATTATTAATATATCTTTGAAAACAGATAAAAGACCTTAAATGTATGGTTATTATACTTTCATTTAAGGTCTTTTTATATTATTTAGAAATAAACTTTTTGCACATTCTACCTTTGTACTTTATACACTCTACTCTCACCATCATCTAATAAAAGTTCATAATCTTTTGCGCCTGTATATTCGAGTATCTTTTCTAAATTTTCGTCATAGTCTGATATCCAGCATTTAACATTTAAAATGAATTCTTTCTCATTATCTAATCCCTCATTATCTTTTAATACTTCCAAATTCCACGTATTAGTAATAAGAGTTTTATTATATCTTAAAAATTCTTCCATATCTTGTAGATGATTAAAATATGATTGCCCAACATATACTAATTTTAATTCTTTATATTTTTCTGCAATCTCTATTCTCTTTGAATAGCTTTTATACAAAAATTGCGGTTCATTAGTTACTAGTCCATATGTAGAAATTCCAATGGTTATAATCGTTAGGGTTACTACTCCTACATACTTTAAAACAACTCTAGATTTTTCTAAATTTTTTTCATTTTTATTAGCACTTGCATATTTTACTTTCAAAACATTATCTACTACGTATCGAATTATATTCGCTCCACTAGCAACTGCAGCTATACATATTATTGGAATTGTTAGTGATATATATCTAATATTAACAAATGGTGCAATTTTTGCAACTATTAAAATAAATAAGATTACTGGTACACTTATAATTAATGTCATAGTTTTATTTTTCGTTTTTACTAATTTAAATATTAATAGTAAAAACATTGCGACAATTATTATATATCCTAAAACTTTAGGAATGCTAAATGCATAAAAAACAAGTCCTATATATTCTATAAGTCTTTCAATATAACTTGTATCTACTACTCCCCCTGCAGCGCCTCTATATGAAAAGAAGATATGATATATTGATGCAGGAAATATAATTATTCCAATAAGAGCTGCTTTAATGTGACACCATATGTATTGTTTTAATTCTGTATATTTTTTCTTTTTTATCATAGTGACTGCTACAACTATAGCTAAAAGTACTACATAAATGCAAAAATAATATTGCGTTAGAAAGCCTAATATAATTGTTAATACTAAGTTTCTTTTAGTTTTTTTATCAAATTCAAAATTGTTTTTGCATATTTTTATTGTCAAGTATAGATAAATAAGTGCAAAAAATGTAACCATCATATACATTCTTTGAAATATTACGGTTGAAATTCCTCCCATGCTTAAGCCATATAGTAATACAGCAATCCATGATAAATTATCTTTACCAAAAAGTTTCATAATGTTTCTTATTGCAAAACATGTACCTATATAAAAGAAAAGATTAATTGCAAAAATAATATACTTTGAAAATTGATTTAAAGCTATAGATGAAACAAAATGAACGGCCATATAAAATAGTGGTGGATGAACATCCCTACTTTGATTATAATATACTGGCCAGTAACTTAATATCTCATCACTTGATACTGTTACATAATCCTTCGCTTGTTCCTTTGTCTTCCATATTGGTGTTTCATTGCTCATCTTTTCGCCTAAGGCTTCACTAAATTCAGATTGATGCGTTATGTAATACGCAATATTTTGTATCATTTTTATTGGATTTTTATCATTTATTTTTTCATCCATTACTTGATTTAAGGAATCTTTTTCAGCAAATGTACAAAATAAATTGTCATATTTGTAATTTGATGAACCATATGAAAATATCTCATCTTCATGCCATCCATTCTTTTGCGTAATAAACACACACATAAATATTAATGTTATAATAACTGATATAATAAATATTATAAAATTAGTTTTTTCATTCTTCGTTATTTTCTCCATCTAAAACTCCAGTCTTTTCCTGCTTTTTTGATAATACAGCTATACTTGCAATAGGAATTAATATAATTATATATGGAATAATGTATCTTGATTTTGCTTCCCATAATATATGAAATGCAAATCCTCCTATAAAAATTGTTAGTAAAAATATTATATCAAGTGAGATATTCTTTCTATTTTGTATTAAAACAATTATCGAAGTTATACATATTATTAGTAATAATGTTTTTTGATACATTAATAATGGCATAGTTATCTTTTCCATTGGGTCATTTTCTTTTGTTAAATTGCTTCTAACTGCTGAGTATGTGTTTTCTGCCCACATAGAAGTTATTTTTTTTGTATAAAAATCTATTGTATAAGCAGGATTTTCTGCAAAATAGTTTAGTCTTTCTTTTATTCTATCTTTATACTCTTCCTTTACATTCTCAGGTTCTCTTAAAGCCTTCTCTCCAATGTCCTCATTATACCAGCCATTTCCTCTCCAACTCTCTTCCATTGCAATTAATAAAAAACTGACAGTAGGATATTTTTTATCTTTGTCTAAATCATATTTACTTAAATAGTAATTTTCAATTAGTGTTGTTGGAAATATTGATATAATTACATAGGCTATTATAATTCCAAAGCTTAATAGACTTTTTTTCCAGTTCTTATCTTGCACTATTTCTTTAAATAAATTTAATAATAAATAGATTACTGTTGCAATAATAAATATCAAGCTATTCATTCTCATCATATATGCTACCATTGTACAAATACACGCATATATAGGATATTTTATCGCTTTTTCCTTTGTATATTTCATCATAAAATATACTGAAAATAAACATAGTGCTAAGCTTGGTGTATCTCCATAAATAAATGTTGAAAGCATTGGAAGTGATATAAATGTAAATATTAGTGTAAATAGCATTATGTTGTTTGTTTTATATTTTTCGGATAATTGTTTAGTAATTTTGTATAATGCTACAACAATCCCAATATTACCTATTACATTTAAAATTCTTAATAATCCAATCCCATCAAAGTGAATAATTCTAAAAAATATGCTAAATACAAATGCTAGTGGAATCTGTTGTTGATAGGCTTGTATGTATTCACTTAATGGAATTCTTGCATATGTTAAGTTTGGTAAAAACTCTTCTACATTATTTCTGAAAAATGTCTGTGCTAAGTTACATACATGAATTTGGTCTCCTACTATTCCTGGTCTTACAAAAATTATCCATGCTATATTAAATATAATATATATACTAAACGTTGTTATAAATATCCTTTTTCTAATTTTCTTTTTTCTTTCATCATCTTGATTTTTATATAAATATTCATCCAGTTTTCTGGTTCCCATAAATATTAGTATTCCTAATAATACAAGTCCCATAATATATATTATACTATTTTGTGTTATTACGATATGCTCAGATGCATCTAAGTTTGCTGTAAATACTATATTTATAATGGTAATTACTGCTAAGGATAATATTCCTAATAAATATATTATTTTCTTCATTTTAAATTTCTCTCTCCCTTTACAGAAAAAACCCTTAATGTTTTTATTTCATTAAAGGTTTTATTTACATTATTCTGATTTTTTTGCTGTCTTAGTTGTTTTGCTAACTGTTGTTTTGGTAGCTTTTGCTGTTTCCTTCTTAGGTTCTGTTTCTTTCTTTGCAGCTGTTTTCTTTGCTACTGGCTTTACAGCTAATTTCTTTTCAAGTCTTGATTTTTTTCTTGAAGCTGCATTTTTAGAAATAACGCCTTTTGTTGAAGCGTGGTCTATCTTTTTCTTAGCTTTTGATAATAATTCACTTGCATTTGCATCTTTGTTAGCATTTGCTGTTTCATATTTCTTTATAGCTGTTTTATATTCTGATTTTATCATACTGTTTTGTAATGTTTTCTTTTCTGCAACTTTAACTCTCTTCATAGCTGATTTAATGTTTGGCATCTTTGCACCTCCCTTTAGTAAATATTAGTCTTCAATATTGTTATTATAGCATTTATTTTATTAATGTGCAAGTGTTTTTCAATTATTTTTATGTATTTAATGGATTTTTTTTAATTTTAAGAACAACAAAGAGCACCGGTAATACCGGTGCCCTCTGTTACAGCTGTACATGAAATTGGTTTCAAAGAATACTTATCCTTTGAAAGTGCCACTCCATTTCGGGAGTAATTGGATGGGATTGATTAGGTGTTATGCAGCCTCTTTCTCATCATGTCCTTCTTCGCCTTCACCTTTGCCATCGTCATCTTCTTGAATGACATCGCCTTCGCCTTTGCCGTCGTCATCTTCTTCATCTTCCTTGATGACATCGCCTTCACCTTTAGGCTCTTCAGTCAATATCGTATCTACAGGTGTATCTGTTTCCAGAGCTCCTGCATTAGGAACACTGACCTCTGCTCCTTCAAGATCTGGCAGTTCTACAGGAATCGAATCAATTGGTACTTGGATTTTTATCTCGGTGTCTTCATCAGGCGGGTTCTGGTCTTTTTCATCGTTTTCATTGTAATCAGCCTGATCACCAGGGGTCTCTGTCTTAATCTCAGTATCCTCATCGGGGGGATTCGGATCTGTTGGATCTCCTGGAGTTACAGTTTCAATCGGAGTATCAGGCATAGGCGGATTCAGGTCAATCTCTTCTTCGGTGTAAGTTGCAGTGTAGCTTGTATCACCTCTTGCTTCTGATACAGTAGGACTCCATCCATTAAAAGTGTAGGTCTTTCCATCTGCATCAGGTCGATTTGGATCTGTGGGTGGTGTGGGCATATCGCCTTCCTTCACATTTTCAGTTTTCAGTACACTTCCATCATAGTCTACAAATGTAATTGTATACTCAATCGGAGTGTCCAGAATAGGCGGATTCGGATCAACTTCTTCCTCTTTGTAGGTTGCAGTATAGGTTGTATCACCTGTTACT
>CATKDT010000060.1 GCA_949746675.1 uncultured Clostridia bacterium | reverse complement strand
ACTTTAACAGTTTTCTTCTCTTCTTTAACTGTTTCTTTTTTAGCTTGCTTGCTAGTTGTAGCTTTTTCTTCCTTTTTAGCTTTTACAGGTGTTTTATCAGTTTTTACTTCTTTATTTTCTTTTTTAGCTGTTTCAGCTTTCTTTTCAGTAGCTTTCTTTGTTTCTGTTTTTGTTGTATTTGTTTTCTTTGTTTCTGTTGATTTTTCTTTCTTTTCTGCTACTTTCTTCTCTTTTTCGTCAGCCACAATATTTTCCTCCTTTTTTAATATTTTCATATATTAATCTAAATTGCATTTATTTTAGTTTTTATTGTCTGTTTTACATGACAATTATTATTTTGCTGATGTTGTGTCCGCTTTGCTTCCAGAGTGTCCTTTGAATGTTCTTGTTGGAGCAAATTCACCTAATTTATGTCCAATCATTTCTTCTGTAATATATATTGGAACATGTTTTCTTCCATCATGAACAGCTATTGTATGTCCTACCATTTGTGGATAAATTGTTGATGCTCTTGACCATGTTTTTATAACTTCTTTGTTTCCATTTTCATTCATTGCATCAATTCTTTTTAATAGTTCTGGAGCTACGAATGGCATTTTCTTGCTTGATCTTGACATATTTAATTATCTCCTTTCAATTAGTTTTATTTTCTTCTCTTTGTTATTAATCTATTTGATTTTTTGTGTTTTGCTCTTGTCTTGTATCCTAGAGCTGGTTTGCCCCAAGGTGTCATTGGTCCTGGATGTCCTACTGGTGCTTTTCCTTCACCACCACCATGAGGGTGATCATTAGGGTTCATTGCAGAACCTCTAACTTCTGGACGTTTGCCCATGTTTCTTTTCTTTCCTGCTTTTCCTATTTTAATGTTTTCATGTTCTTCATTTCCAACTTCACCTATTGTAGCTTTACATGTTGCTAAAACTAATCTCATTTCTCCTGAAGGTAATCTTAAATGTGCATATTTTCCTTCTTTAGCCATTAATTGTGCTGATTGTCCAGCAACTCTAACAAGTTTTGCTCCTTGATTTGGATTTATTTCGATGTTGTGTAGTAATGTACCTACTGGAATACTTTCCATTTTCATACAGTTACCTGGTTTTATATCTGCTTTATCTGCTGATATAACTTTATCACCATCTTTTAATCCTCTTGGTGCTAAAATGTAACTTAATGTTCCATCTTCGTATTTGATTAGTGCTATGTTAGCACTTCTGTTTGGGTCATATTCAATTCCAATTACAGTTGCTTCCATATCTAATTTATTTCTTTTGAAATCAATAATTCTATATTTTCTTTTATTTCCTCCACCTTGATGTCTAACTGTAATTTTTCCTTGAGCATTTCTTCCTGCTTTATGAGGTTTTACAGCTAATAATGATTTCTCAGGAGTTTTCTTTGTAATTTCTGCAAAGTCTGATACTGTCATATTTCTTAGTGATGGAGTTGTTGGTCTAAATTTCTTTGTTCCCATTTTTTTAATTCTCCTTTTAATTTTATTTTCCTAGTTTTAAAACTAGATAGTTTTTAATTTTCTTCTAAGTTTTAGAAGTGTTTATTTTTCTAATGATTAGGCACCAAAGAAACCTTCAATACTATCTTTGTATTTTTTAGAAACTTTAGTCTCTTTTCCGCCTTTTGCAAGGTATTTTTGGTCTGCTGGATTTGTATCTATTTTTACTATAGCTTTTTTCCAATCAGATGTCATACCTGTGTATCTTCCTACTCTTCTTTCTTTTCCTTTTACAAGAATAGTGTTAACGCTTAAAACTTTTACGTTGAAAAGTTTTTCACAAGCTCTTTTTACATCTACCTTTGTAGCTTTTTTGTTTACTTTAAAGGTATACTTTCCAAATTGTATTTCATCATTACTTTTCTCTGTAACGATTGGTTTAATTATTACTTCTTCTGGTAACATTATGCGTACACCTCCTCTAATTTTTTAACTGTGTCTACTGTTAAAACTAAGTTTTGATATTTTACTAAATCATAAACATTGATTGTTTCAACTATTGAAGCTTTAACGCCTTCAATGTTTCTAGCTGATTTTTGTACATTTTCATTGTTTGCAGGTAAAACTATAAGTGTTTTTCCTGTTGCTTTAACATTGTTTAATGTTTTAACCATTTCACTAGTTTTAATTTCTTTTAAGTCTAATTTATCAAGTACTATTAATTCTTTTTCAAGAACTTTTGAACTTAACATTGACTTAATTGCTAATTGTCTTTCTTTTTTGTTTATCTTATATACATATGAACGTGGACGTGGTCCTAACGCAATACCACCTTTTATCCATTGTGGTGCTCTTATTGAGCCTTGTCTTGCACGACCTGTTCCTTTTTGTCTCCATGGTTTTCTTCCACCACCACGAACTTCTGCTCTAGTTTTTGTATTTTGTGTTCCTTGTCTTTGATTTGCAAGGAAATTAACTACTGCTGTATGAACAACATTTTCATTTGGTTCTATACCAAATACTTTTTCATTTAATTCTAAATCTTTAACTTTCTTTCCATCTGTACTTAATACGTCTACTTTAAGCATTTTGTATCCTCCTTTCTTATGCTTTTACACTTGATTTTATTTTTAATATTGAACCTTTAGCTCCAGGAACACTTCCTTTTACTAAGATTACATTTTTATCTAAATCAACTTTTACTACTTCTAAGTTTTGTATTGTGATTGTTTCACATCCCATATGTCCTGGTAATTTTTTACCTGGAAATACTCTACCTGGTGTTGATGTTGGTCCCATTGAACCTGGTCTTCTATGATACATAGAACCATGTCCCATTGGTCCTCTTGATTGTCCATGACGTTTGATAACACCTTGAAATCCTTTACCTTTTGAAGTTCCTTGAATGTCAACTTTATCTCCAGCTGCAAATACATCAGCTTTTAATTCGTCTCCAACATTTATTCCTTCAACTGTATCTACTCTGAATTCTCTTAAATGTTTTTTAGGAGCTAATTTAGCTTTGCTAAACTTTCCTAATTCTGGTTTATTTAGTTTTGTTTCTTTAACATCTCCAAAACCTAATTGAACAGCTGTATATCCGTCTTGCTCTACAGTTTTGATTTGTGTAACTGTACAAGGTCCAACTTCAATAGCTGTTACTGGTATTATTTTTCCTTTTTCGTCGAAAATTTGGGTCATACCAATTTTCTTTCCTAATAATGCTTTGTTCATTCTTTCTTTCCTCCTATTGGCTAACTCTTTTTTAGATTTTAGTTACTTAAGTTTTTAGCCTAATTGCTAAACTTTTAATTTTACTATATCTTATTTATGTATTGGTTAGCATAGATATTTTAATTATTAAAATTATAATTTGATTTCTATATCAACACCTGCTGGTAGTTCAATTTTCATTAAACTGTCAACTGTTTTTTGAGTTGGATATAAAATATCAATAACTCTTTTATGAGTTCTTAATTCAAATTGTTCTCTTGAATCTTTGTGTTTGTGTGGAGAACGTATGATTGTTACAATCTCTTTTTCAGTTGGAAGTGGAATAGGTCCTGATACTTTTGCTCCTGTTTTTTTAGCAGTATCTACTATCTTCTCAGCAGACTGTTCTAAAACAACATGGTCATAAGCTTTAAGTCTTATTCTAATCTTCTCACTTTTTACAGATTGTGTTTTTGCAGTTTTTTCTGCAGCTGGTTTTGTTGCTTTTTTTGCAACTGTTCCCTTTGTTTTTTCTTTTTTGTCTTGTTCACTCTTTGTTGTTGCCATTTTTACCTCCTATCGTTGCACTTTATTGTGCTTTTTAATTTTTTCGGGTCGGAAGTTATAAATGCACCCTGGCGTTTCTTTTTCTGCCAATATAAAATCCCAAGATTGCATGAATATCCTTGGGCTAAGTGCTTTATTATAAATTACTTTATAATACTATATTAAACTTGCCGCCTGGTCTAAGCCATGACATACTCCATAGAAGTTCCCTCCATCGCCTACTAAGCAGGTGTGTAGCCACATTCTACTTCAACGTTAATTTACATGCACTTTTTATTATACAACCTTGAGATTATAAAGTCAAGCTTTTTACATTAATTTTTCAAAGTTTTTTGTGTTTTTTCAATTAATATATAATGTTAAACAAACATAGTTAAACAATTAAATAAATAGCATAAATGAAAAAGACTAGGAAAGTTTTAAGAGGCTTCCTAGTCTTTTTATAACAAATATTGTTACTTCTTAACATGTTTTATCTTGAGTTAATTCTATATTATCATAATTACTATTATTTTTATATGTTTCTAGTTAAATCCAATCTTTCTTTGTTTATTATCGGCAATTAACTTGTCATAGATTATATCTGCTTCTGTAATTTCAAGTAAGTCTACTTTTTCCTTTGATTTTTCGGTGTTTTTAGCATGTTGTATTAAAACCTTTTGGAATATATTATTTATATATCTAGCATTTCCAAAGTTTTCAACACTCGCTGATTCTTTTATTATTTTCTTTAATCTTTCTAAAGCTTTATTTGTAATAGTTAAATTATTCTTTTTTAATAAATTTAAAAATATCTGTGTTAACTCTTCTATGCTAAAGTTTGGAAAGTTTATTGTATATCCTATTCGTGATAGTAGTCCAGGATTTGCGTCTATAAAGTCTCTCATTTCATCTTTATACCCAGCAAATATTATTATCAATTTATCTCTATAATCTTCCATCATTTTTAATAATGTTGCTATACATTCATTTCCATACTCTGATTTTTCAGCAGTTATGCTGTATGCTTCATCTATGAAAAGCACTCCTCCTAAAGCTGATTTTACAACGTTGAAGGTCTTTCCTTGAGTTTGACCAAGGTACTCTGCAATTAAGTCTTTTGAGGTTACTTCTGTTAATTTATTTTGCTTGATATAACCTAGATTATAAAAAATATCAGTTATAATTCTTCCAACTGTAGTTTTTCCAGTTCCAGGATTTCCCTCAAATGTCATGTGTAAATTAAAGTTACTAATGTCAATATTCGTCTTTTTATTAAATCTTAATAATGCAACTAAGTCATTGATTTGTTCTTTTATTTCTTTTAAACCAACTAGCTCATTTAACTCTGACATTATTGAATCTATATCTTTGGTATTGTATGCATCAGGAATATCTTTTATTGTTAATTTGTTTTCCTTGTCTATGTTAAATTTGTTATTCATATTTAGCACAATTAAATTATATAACTTATTAACATATTCTAAATTTTGACTGTCGCTTTGTTTGTACGTTGCTTTTATGTAGTTATAAATTTTGTCTTTTACTTCTTGCGTTAATGTAGTATGGTCTTCTAATTTTTTTATTACTAATTCATTTATTTTCTCAATGTCTAAGTCATCAATTTCAAGTTCTAAGTTAATTAGTGATTTTGATAATTTATGGTGATTACTTAGTATTTCTTTTATTATTCTTCTATCTCCATAAATAATTGTACAAACTCTATTGTTATTTGACTCTATTTCATCTGATAAAATATTTAATACTAAGTCTTGTGTAACCTTTTCAGCGTAGGCTAAGTTTTCAAAGTCATGTATTAGCATTATTCCATTTTTTCTTCTATCTCCATCATAATATAGCTTTTTAATTAAATATTTATCCAAAATGATATTATTCATGTATTCATCGTAAAATCTCATGTCATTAGCAAGATACCCGAAGAACCACATAAATTCGCTTAATATATTGCTTATTTCTTCTACTCCTTCTTTGTCGTTTGAATAAATCAATATGTTTATTGGAACATAAGGAGTATTGCTTATATATCTATAATTTAATATGTAGTTCAATATCTCTTTTATTTGATTTTTTGTTTTCTTTGAATATGGTAATTGTTCAACGTTGTCGAAATATCTGTAAATAAAATAACGTGCTCTTACTCTAATTCCTTTTATGATACTTTCTGGATTTACCATTTTTTTAAGTTTTGTTAATATGTCTATTTTTTGTACTTCCATTACATATTTATAATATCCAGCAAGTTTATATATACGAATGTTTTTATCTTCTTCTTTATTTATTTCTTTCAGACTTTTTACATTCAATTCTAATTTTTCTACATTCTTTTTGTTTTTATAATAATTTAAAAATTTGTTTATATAGAATATATTGTCCTTTTTATGTGTTATATCTAAATAATTAAATTGAGCCACTTTCTTTTCTTCGTCATATTTTTCAATATTTATTAGGTCTGATTCTAGTATTGCTTGCACATATAATAAGTCTATTGTGTCAACACCTTCAAACATTCTTGCATCTGCAACTTTGTCGAATTTTGTTTTTTTATGTTTTAAAATAGCATCTAATACGTCTAAATATTCAAGTTTCCACTTTTTGCTTGCATTGTATTTGTCTATTTCATTACATAATACAATAACACTCTTTTTCATACAATTTTTGCAATTACATTTTTCGCAAACTTCATAATTATATATCTCATCTAAAGTACTATTTTTGCTAACCTTTGGCATGTCAATTTTGTTTCTGAATGATACTATATAATCTAGGTAATTAAAGTCTTTGCTAAAACAAGTTTTTATAAAGTCTGCTGTTGGTCCTTTTTCTGCTTTTTTTATAATAGTAAATAGCTCTAATGAAATAAAAGCTCTCATCGCCTTTAATTCTTCTTTTGGGTAGTCTAGGTATTTTTTTAGATAGCTATTGGTTTCAAGTAGTGTTGTGATTCGTTGGTCCATTTATTTTCTCCTTTTAGTTAAATGAAAATCAGTGTCTTGCGTTGTCAAGACTACGTAAAATTCTTTGAAATATACAAATAGTATAATCTCAAAGAATTTTACTTGCTTTTCTAGCAATATGCTAATTTTGATTTAACTTTATTTTACCATTAAATTCTTTATATACTCAATCTCCATTTCAGTTTCAAGTCTCATAAATAAAGGTTCTCCCTTTTCTATGACTTTAATATTTGTAAGTTCTGTATAATTTTCTAAATCTTTAAATCTTACATCTTCAAGTTTCATGCCTAATTGATTTAATATATTGTCCGATGTATCTTTCATTAAAAAGCGAATAAGTATTGCAATCTCCTTTAAATTTGCAATTAAATGATATATTACTGATTTTAATTTTTTCTCTCTTATTTTTTTATCTTCAACAGTTTCATTTTCTACTTCTTTAGCTAATGTCCAAGGTGATGTTTCATCAATGTATTTATTAGTTCTTGCTATTAAGCTCCATATTTCTTGAAGAGCATTTGCAAATTCAAATTCATTAATTTCTTTTTCAAATTTTTCAACTGTTTCTTTTGCTTTATTTTCTAATTCTACATCAGTATCATTAACTAATCCTACATATTCTGGTACAACTCCTTCAAAATATTTATTAGTCATTGCTATCGTTCTATTTAATAAGTTACCTAAATCATTACAAAGATCTGAATTGTATCTTTCAACAAAACCTTCTGGTGTAAACATTCCATCTGAATTTGTTGGCATTTCACGAATTAAGTAATATTTCAAAGCATCTAGTCCATATTTTTCCATTAGCTGTTCTGGATAAATAACATTTCCTTTTGATTTAGACATTTTTCCATCTTTCATTGTTATCCAATTGTGTACGAATATTGTTTTTGGAAGTGGTAAATCCAATGACATTAGAAATATTGGCCAGTATATTAAGTGAAACCTTGCTATATCTTTTCCAACTATTTGCACATTTGCAGGCCATAACTTATTAAACAATTCATCTTCATTTGTATTATAACCTAATGCTGTTAAATAATTTGTTAATGCGTCAAGCCATACATAAATTACATGTTTTTGATCACTTAATACAGGAATACCCCAATCAAATGAAGTTCTAGTTACGCATAAATCTTCAAGTCCTGGTTTTATAAAATTGTTTATCATTTCTTGTTTTCTGTAATTTGGTTTTATAAAATCTGGGTGTTCTTCATAATATTGTAATAATTTATCTGCATACTTTTTCATATTAAAAAAATATGCTTCTTCTTTCATCTTTTTAACTTCTCTCCCACAGTCTGGACATTTTCCGTCAACTAATTGAAATTCAGTAAAATAGCTTTCACAAGGCTCACAATACCATCCTTCATATTCACCTTTATAGATATCACCCTTTTCAAGCATTTTTTCAAATATCATTTGAACGCCTTTTACATGATAATCATCAGTTGTTCTTATATATTTATTATATTCTATTTTCATTTCTTTCCATAATTTTTTTGCCAATTCTGCATGCATATCAACATACTTCTGTGGTTCCATTCCCGCCTCTTGTGCTTTTGTTTGTATCTTCTGTCCATGTTCGTCAGTTCCTGTAAGCAAAAAGCAGTCCTCTCCTTTTAATACATGATATCTTTTTACAGCATCAGCTAGTACCTCCGTATATGCTGTCCCTATATGATACCTACCACTTGGATAGTAGATTGGTGTAGTTACATAAAATTTATTCATTATTATTTTCCTTTCTGTTTATTTTGAATTATGCTCAAACTTACTAAGTACAATCTAATAAGTTTGAGCTCTTATATTTTTATCTGTCTTGTTTTATTCTTTCTTTTTAATGCTAATCATTTATCTTCTAATATAGCCTTAATTCTTCTAACTCCTGCTGAGCTAGCTTCTTCTTTTAAAATCTTAAAATGTCCTAACTCCTTAGTGTTTGTTACATGGGGTCCACCACAAATTTCTTTTGATACAGTTCCTATTGAATATACTGTAACTTCATCTGGGTATTTTTCAATAAACATACATTCTGCTCCTGATTTTACAGCTTCTTCTTTTTGCATTGTTTCAAATTTTACATCTAACTCTTCTTGAATCCATTTATTTACTAAATCTTCAGTATCTTTCTTTTCATCATCTGTTAGTTTGTGATCACAGCTAAAGTCAAATCTCATTCTTTCTGGAGTTATATTTGAGCCTTTTTGATGACAGTCTTTTGATACTGTTATTTTAAGTGCTGCATTTAATAAATGTGTCGCTGTATGATATTTTGTTTCTTGCTCTCCTGTTCCTGCTAGTCCACCTTTGAATTTTTTATCGCTTCCCATTTTTGACTTTTCTTGGTGCTCTTTAAATAATTTATCAACCTCGTCCATATTAACTGTTAATCCGTTTTCAGTTGCTAAATCTTTTGATACTTCTGGTGGAAAACCAAATGTTTCGTATAATCTAAATATATCAGCACTTTCTATTGTTGTTTTTCCTTCTTGTTTTAATTTATTCATAACTTTGTTAAATTCCTTTTCACCAGATAATAATGTTCTTTGGAATTTATCTTTTTCTGCTATTATTACTTCTTTTATTTCATCTTTTTTACTTAAAAGTATTGGATACATTTCTTTTAAAGCTTCGATATTTAACTCAATTAAATTTCCTAGCTCATTTAAGTCTATTTGCAATTTATTTAGATGTCTTGTCATTCTACGTATTAATCTTCTTAGTATATATCCCC
The DNA here is from genome assembly GCA_949746675.1 of uncultured Clostridia bacterium. Classification (GTDB taxonomy): domain Bacteria; phylum Bacillota; class Clostridia; order TANB77; family CAG-508; genus CAG-793. The sequence continues at coordinate 1,888 of CATKDT010000060.1, read as the reverse complement.
TATCAACATTGCTAGGTCTTCCACCATCTGCAATTAGCATAATACTTGCACGCATATGCTCTGTAACTATCCTTCTGCTTTCAATTGCATCATTTGGTGTAAGTTCTTTTAATTTATCCATCACTGGTTTAAATAATTCTATATCAAATGGTGTTTCTTTTCCTTGTAAAAGCATTGCCATTCTCTCAATTCCTAAACCTGTATCAACATTTTGTTGTTTTAATTTTGTATATGTTCCATCTTCATGTCTAAAATATTCCATAAATACATTATTCCAAATTTCGACATATTTTCCACAATCACAAGATGGTTGACATTCTGAAGAGCATGCTGGCTTTCCTGTGTCATAAAACATCTCAGTATCAGATCCGCAAGGACCTGTTTCTCCAGCTATCCACCAGTTATCATCTTTTCCATAAAAATATATTCTTTCTTTTGGTATTCCCATTTTCTCCCAACATTCTGCTGTAATTGTATCTCTTGGACAATCTTCATCTCCTGCAAAACATGTCACTGATAACTTTTCTATTGGAATATTTAATACTTTTGTTAGAAATTCAAAGCTCATTGCTACTGCTTCTTCTTTGAAGTAATCGCCTAATGACCAGTTTCCTAACATTTCAAAATATGTTAAGTGTCTATTATCTCCTACCTCGTCTATATCATTTGTACGTAGACATTTTTGATAATCTGTAAGACGTGTTCCTTCTGGATGCTTTTCTCCTAATAAATATGGTACAAGTGGTTGCATTCCAGCTGTCGTAAATAATACAGATGGGTCATTTTCTGGAATTAATGGTGCACTTGGAATTACTGCATGTCCATGTGATTTAAAATATTCTAAATATTTATTTCTTATTTCTATTGCTTTCATTTTTTGTTCCTCCTTACAGATTTCCTATGTTTGTTTCAGCTCTTTTATATAATATTTTTCACTGAATTTTATATAAATCTATCATTACTCTATTTTATCATATCTATATTACACTATTTTTAGTAAAAAATCAATTGTTATTTAGAGGTTTTTGGAAATTTTACTTGTGTTTATTTTTACTTGATGAATATCATTATATTACAAATATATCCAAGTGCCAAAAATTAGCATTAATAAAATACAAATCATTGAAAATACATACGTAGTCTCAATGATTTTTTATTTTCAGTATATTTTTATTGTGATACTGTTTTTACATAATAATAATTATTTTTATATCCATTATTAGGATATGTAGAGCTTGTTGTTGATGTAACTATGCCATAATTTGTAGTTCCTTTAGTGTATGTAGCATTTGGATTTAAAACAGCTTTATGCGTTCTAGTATATCTATCATATCCAACACTGCCATTTCCTGAACACCAGAATTCCGTTATAGAACTTCCACCTCCAGAATATCTCTTTGTAGGACCACTATTTATAGTCGTTCCACTTAATGTAAATTTTCCTGTTGAAGCATCAAATTTATAATTAGTCTTCCCCGTAAAATTTCCTCCAGATCCACTGCCAGAATGAGTATGTTTAGTTTCTCCAATTTCTTCTTTATACTTATTCTTACACACATAACTCCACTTTTCCCAAGCATATAATTTTGTAGTACCTGCAACTGTTTGTGTACTACTATTATTTTTTGCATCATATACTATAACCTTGCAATTATGGCTTCCTGTACTTAATCCTGTTATGGTTATACTCTTTGTTACACTTTCTGTTGTTGCTGTGCAAGTCTCTGTTCCTTTTAATACATTGTCAACATAGAATTCAAACTTAACAGCTCCTGATTTATTATCTGTAGCTGTTGCACTTAAAGTTATTCCTGTTTCTGAATACTTAGTTGTTGTAAATGTTGTTATGCTTGGCCCTTCATTATCAAAATTAAATGCTTCACTTCTT
>CATKDT010000059.1 GCA_949746675.1 uncultured Clostridia bacterium | reverse complement strand
CATTCCTTCTGTTGATGAAAATGTTTTTATTGCTGTGTCTAGCTTTTCTTGTGCTGTGCCTTCACTTATCTTTGCTAGTATTCCATTTTCTGATTTTACTAAGTATACTATTAGTCCAATTAACAAGATTATGCCTGCTAGCTCTGCTATTGCTTTTGTGATTGTTATGATTATTGTTTTTTTGCTCATATTACATATCCTCATTTACCTTTATTTTGATTGTGTATGTTAACTTTTATCGACATCTTATTACATGTCATCTAATCTTTCATATATTATAAATGTTCCATCATCATATAGTTTGTTGTATCTTATATTTCTTTGTAAAAATATATTAAAGTTTGAGTTTGTCTTTGTTATGATATGTGTTATTTCATATTTTTCAAATGTGTCTTCATACCATACTTGAAGTGATGATGTTTGCATATAGTCTAAGAAACTGTCTTCTTCTCTTCCATTAAATACTGGATCATATGCATCTGCTCTTCCATCTATAAATACTGGTATATTATTGAATAATAAATAACTTCCATAGTTAAAGTCATTGAATAGTTTCATTTTTGTTTTGTCTATCTTGTAATTGTCTTTTAACCATTTTGTTGCTTGTACTGGATATTCGCTGCTGTCTACATAGTTTTGTACTGCTATTTTTTTATATTGCCATAATGTTATTGCTACTGTTATTAATGATATATATATCATGCCTTTTATTGATAGTAGCTTGTCTATTAGTTTTGTTACTTTTTCTTTTATTTTTTCTGGTATCACTTGCATTGATAATTTGTTTATTATTGTCATTGTGCATATTAAGAATATTGGAAATTGTTTATATGATATTAGTGCTAATATTGTCATTCCAAATAACATGAATATGTCTTGCAGACGTATTTTTATTTTGTTTGAGAATAGTAATGCTACTGTTATTAACATTATTACTAGTGTTGGTATTGCATGTATTAAGTCTACTGCTTGGTGTTCTGATATGAAGTTCATGGTGTTGCCTTTTATTGATTTTATCATGTATGTGTATGGTATATCTTTTAGTGGTGTTAGAAGTCCTGTGAATATGCATATTATGAACATTATTACTAGCCATTTCATGTTTTCTTCTCTTTTGATGATCACTTTTCTTTGTTTTGTTTTTTCTTCTTTCTTTATTGTTTGTAGTTTAGTTTGTAATTCTTCTAGCTTTTGTTCTTTCTTCTTTAATTTTGCTTCATTCTTTTCTATTTTTACTGCTAGTTTCTCAATGTTAAAAACCTTTGCGTTTTTGTTTTCTTTGTTTTTTTCTATTTTCTTTTTATGTATGGCAATGATTTTTTCTTTTATTTGTATTCTTTTGTTATATATCTCTTGTTTTGTAAAGTATGAAATTAAGTATTCTCCTATATATGGCAAGTATATTACAAAGTATATTGGAAATAATGCTGCATGGCAATTTGCTAGTAGTATTGGTACTAGAAATAGTCCAATTAAGTATCGTTTCTTTGTTGTTTCTATAAATCTTTCTATAAATAATACTGTTAATATACAACATATATATGTTATTATCTGTGCTCTTGCTGTGATAAATCCTTGCATTAGATATATGCTAATGACTGTTATTATTGCTGATATGATGTTGTTTTTTCCTACTTTTATATTTGTATAATAAATTAACATATATGTTAATATTCCTATTATGAGTACGAATATATATATTCCTAAGAAGTCATATATATTGTATATTAAGTAAAATATTATGTCTAACAACCAGTGTGGATATGTATATTTCATTCCATCGAGCCAACTGAATGGCTCGATTCTTTCTTGTATTACTTGCATTCCATTTGCACTTATATATTCTCCTACTTTTATCATGTAATATGTGTCTTCTTGTAGTGTTTTTGGTATTGTTGCTATTGCAAATAATGTTATCATTAGTATTATTATTAGATTAAATTTTAGTTTTGTT
>CATKDT010000058.1 GCA_949746675.1 uncultured Clostridia bacterium | reverse complement strand
TACATTGCCTTTTACGTCTGAGCCTGGTATCTCACTTTTTATTAATTCGTCTAAAAAATCATCTTGATTATATTCTGGATTTATATTTTTTTCATACTGTCCATCTGCTAATAACACAGTTTCTAACACTTCTCTTGCTTTTGCTTCATTGTACTTTGCTCCTGCATTTTCAGCTCTATTAAATATTCCCTTGTCACTAAATATTGCACTAAGTGAGATAGCTGCAAGTATTAGTAATACTATCAGGGTCACTAATTGTGCATATTAACTAATTATTTATAACTGCTAGGATCAATATTTTATGAATTTTATTAATTATTTTTGTTTACTTACTATGTATAAAAGTTATTAATTACAAAATAATTCTACTTTGTCGTTTTTTAGACTTTCTTGTACATCTATTACTCTTTGATTTGATGATCCACGCCATTTTAACCTTGGATCATGTAAGCTATCTACATATTGTCCATCCACTATTATGTCAATATATTTGATAGCTTCTTGTTTTTTTAAATAATCTTCAAATGTATATCCTGACCATACCCATACCGTTTTTTCAGGATATTTTTCTTTTAAATTCTTTGCAAGTAGTTCTGTTGCTTTTACATTCTTAGGATGCATTGGCTCACCGCCTAATATTGAAAGCCCTTTTACGTTTTCGTTTCCACATAGTTTCATAACTTCGTCAATTTTTTCTTGAGTTAATTCGCTTCCACCTTCAAAATCGTGTGTTTCAGGATTGAAACAGTTCTCACAATTAAAACTGCATCCTTGTAAAAAGATTGATACTCTAACTCCAGGTCCATTTGAAATATCCATTTTTCTAATTTTATTATATCTCATTTTACTTTCCTCACTTTGCTTTTATTATATATAGTTCTTATTTGTCTTTTTTTATTTTTTCATAGTTTTTATTTGCTTTATTTAAAGACCAGCTGAATTCGAATCAGCTGGTCTCTAGTACTCTTTTTATTTTAAACTATACTTTTGCTTTCGCTGTTACACTGCTAATTTCGATTTGAACTTGTGCTGGTTCTTCTTTGCAATCACATTTATGTTCTTCTTCAAAATCTTTATTATCAATATGCAATACTCTTTCCTTTATTTCTTCTGTTCTTCCTTTATTCCAGAAATTTGTTCCTATGTATCCGCAAGTTCTACGTGCAACATTAAGTTTTCTATGGTCTCTATTTCCACATTCTGGGCAATACCATTCTAAGTTTTCATCAATTTGCATTTCACCATCAAATCCACATTCCTGACAATAGTCTGATTTTGTATTCATTTCAGCATACATTATGTTATTATATATGAATTCTATCATTTGTTCTACAACATCTAGATTGTTTTGTAAATTTGGTGTTTCAATATAGCTTATAGCTCCTCCTGGAGATAATTTTTGGAATTTGCTTTCTAATGATAATTTGCTAAATGCATCAATTTCTTCAAATACTGGTACATGATATGAATTTGTTATGTATTTTCTGTCTGTAATTCCTTTTATTGTTCCAAATCTTGCTTTTAGGCAATTTGAAAATTTGTATGTAGTTGATTCTATTGGTGTTCCATATACACTGTAATCAATGTCTTCTTCTTTTTTCCATTTAGCACATGCATCATTTAGGTGTTGCATAACTTTTAATCCAAATTCTTCACCTTCTGCCCCATCTGTGTGACTATGTCCTGTCATATATTTTACACATTCATACAATCCTGCATATCCTAGTGATATTGTTGAATATCCTCCATGTAATAGTGGTAACACAGATTCGCCTTTTTCAAGTCTAGCAAATCCTCCATGTTGCCATAATAGTGGCGCTGCATCACTTGTGATAACACTTAATCTTTCATATCTAATACGTAAAGCTGTGTGGCATAGTTCAAGTCTTTCGTCAAATATTTTCCAAAAGTCCTCTTCATTCTTCTTTGAAGATAAAGCAACGTCTGGTAAATTTATTGTTACAACACCCATATTAAATCTACCATAGTATTTACCCTTTCCTTCTTCATAGTCTAAAGCTTTAGCAACATTTCCTTTTACTCTATCTGGTGTTAAGAATGAACGGCATCCCATACATGGATAGCAATCTCCATTACCATCTTTATTTATTTTTAATTCTTTCATCATTTTTTCTGATATGTAATCTGGTACCATCCTCTTTGCTGTACATTTTGCTGCTAATTGTGTTAAATACCAATATTTGCTATCATTATGTATATTATCTTCTTCTAATACATATAGTAGTTTTGGAAATGCTGGTGTTATGTATACTCCTTGGTCATTTTTAAATCCTAACATTCTTTGATGTAAAAATTCTTCTATTATCATTGCTAATTCATCTTTGTATTCTTCAGTCTCACCCAAATACATACATACACTTAGGAATGGAGCTTGTCCATTTGTATTTGTCATTGAATTTACTTGATAATTGAATGTTTGTACACCATCTTCAACTTCTTTTTTAGTATCTTGCATTGCATATTCTTTACATTGCTTTTCTGTTAATTTTCTCTCTTTGTATTTTTTATAATATTTGTTGTAACTATCTCTAACAAATGGTGCTAAATGTGCTAGTGTTACTGTACAACCACCATATTGACTTGAAGATACACCTAATATGATTTGTGTTGCTATTGTACATGCTGTTATAAATCTGTGTGGTTTTTCAATCATCACTCCATTTATATTTGTTCCATTTTGTAACATATCATTTAAATTTATTAAGCAACAATTGTTTAGCGCATTTTGTGCAAAATAGTCAGCATCATGGAAATGGATTATTCCTTCATCATGTGCTTTTACAACTTCTTGTGGTAGTAAAAATCTTCTTGTTATATCTGTACTTGTTATACCTGCTAGATAATCTCTTTGAGTTGTAACTATTCTTGCATTTTTATTAGAATTTTCATTGTTCCAATATTCACTTGTTCCATCAATTAATTCTTTTATTGTTTGGTCTGTTGTATTTGCTTTTCTAACTAATGCTCTAGTATAACGATATGTTATATATGCTCTAGCTAAATTGAATTTCTTTAATGTCATTAATTGATCTTCAATTTCATCTTGAATGTCTTCTACTAATATTCTCTTTCTATTTAATGATTTTACATAATCAACAATTTCTTCAATTTCTTCTTCTGTTGCTTGATCTCTTTTTGATACCTCTTGATTTGCCTTTTGTATTGCAACTCTTATTCTCTCTGGATCAAAATCAACTATTTTTCCGTCTCTCTTTACTACTTTCATCTTTAATTCCTTCCCCTTAAATGTACAATTTAATATATTTTATTTTCTTTTGTCGTTATTTGTTTAAAAAATTTCTATTTGCAAATATAATATATATGCTTTTTTTCATAATGTCAAAACAATATACATTATGTTACTTTAATTTCAAACTCTTTCATATCAAGGTTTTTGGAATGTTGGCAGAAAATGTATTTAGCCAAATAGACAAAGTATGTTTCAAACTCATTGTCAAAAGCCATTATCAAAAAATATATTACAATTTTGTGACATTTCTTAAAAAATCATTTTTTCAGTTTTTATTATTTTCCATATTTTTATTTTAATGCATTTTGTTTTTTATTGCTCGTTGTTTTTGTTGTATTTTCAATGCTTATTGTACTTTTACAATTATTGCAAGCTTGTATTTTTTATCTTGTTTTTTTCCTTTTTTTAAAAATCATTTTTTCAGTTTTATTGTTTTTATATTGATTATGTAATTTACTTTTAGTTTTGTCGTTTTTTTTATAAATTTGTTAAAAAAAGTACATATATTCCTTGACATTTTAAAGTTTTTTTGTTAAATTTATTTTATAAAATAAATTTAGGAGGAATTTTACAATGAATAAAGCAGAATTAGTAGAAGCAATCGCTACAAAGACAAATTCTACAAAGAAAGTTGCAGAAGAACAATTAGAAGCTCTTATTTCAGTTATAACAGCTAGCTTAAAGAAAGGTGAAAAAATTCAACTAGTTGGATTTGGTTCTTTTGAAGTTAGAAAAAGAGCTGCAAGAAAAGGAAGAAACCCACAAACTAAGGAAGAAATTAAAATACCAGCTTCTAAAGCTCCAGTTTTCAAAGCAGGAAAAGCTTTAAAAGATGTTGTTAATAAAAAATAAAATTAGGAACCCCTTGAGGGTTCCATTTCTTTGTAAATTATATTAGTTTTTATTAATTTCTTCTTTTATAAATTTGTTAACATATTCCCATCTATTTCTAATGAACATTCCTTGTTTTACTAAATCATCAATTTCTTCATACGTTGCCCATTTAGCATCTGAAACTTCATCTTCTTGAAATTTCATTTTATTTATATCATAATTAACTTTTAATATATATGTGTCAATCCACACATTTCCTGTTTTAAATTTAGTAATTAATTTTAGTTTATTTGAATCTATGGTTATATCTAATTCTTCTTTAGCTTCTCTAACAATAGTCTTTTTAGAATCTTCTCCTAAAATTACAGATCCTCCTGTCATAGCCCAAACATTAGGTTCTAGTCTTTTATTTTCAGATCTCTTTTGAATTAAAATTTTGTTTTCATCATTTATTATCCATACATCAGCCCCAAGATGATATAAGCCTTTATCAAAAACTCTCTTGTCGTATTTCTCCATTATCTCCCCTGTTAGATTTCCTTTATCATCTAATACTTCCCATAGTTCCATAATTTTTCTCCTCATTAAAATAAAAAGCCATTAAACATTAGCGCAGCTAATATTTAGTGGTTTTGTGTTTGGTGGGCAACCGGGGGATCGAACCCCGGACCTTCTGATTAAGAGTCAGCTGCTCTACCAACTGAGCTAGTCACCCATAAATACTTAACTATTATACAATCATTTAAACAATATGTCAATAATTGATTTAATTTTTTTAAGAATTTCCAAATTTTCATAATTTATCTAAACTCTATTTCTATTACTAAACATCCTTTTTCATACTTTGCTTTTATTGTCCCTTCATTTAATTCTACTAATTGTTTTGCAATAGAAAGTCCTATACCATTTGATTTCTTAGTATTTTTTATAGTATAATATCTGTTAAATATTTTATCTAAACTTATCTTGTCTAATAATGTCGTTTTATTTGAAAATATTATCTTTCCTGTGTTTTCAAGTGTTAACTTAAAATCATTTTCACTATATTTTATAGCATTTGATATAATATTTTCGAAAATTCTTTTTAACATATTTTCATTTAAAGTTCTAATTACTTTTTCATTGCATATGTCGATTTTTGGCGTAATATCATACTTTTTAAACATACTATAAAAACTTAATATTGAATTTTCTAAAATGTCATTTATACAAATTTCTTTTTTCTCTACTTCATTTTGTATATCTATACTTTTTGAAAAATCAAATAATTGCTCTGTAAGTTCTGTTAGATCTTGTACTTTTTCGTCAATTATTTTCAAATATCGTGTTTGTTCTTTTGTCTTATCATCTTTTTGCATTAAATCAAGATAGCCTCTTATTGCAGTAAGAGGTGTTCTTAAGTCATGTGAAATATTTGTTATTGATGATTTAAGTTCTTGATTTCCTTGTTTATATTCAAGTTCTAATTTTCTAAGTTCTTTTAAACTATTATTTAATGTATGTGCTAAGTTATTAAGTTCTTTATTATTAGAGTTAATAGTTATTAAATTATTAGTATCTGATTTTAAAATATTTGATAATGACTTCCCAATGTTTTTTATTTCTTCTTTTACTATATATGTTTTTATAATTAATATAACAAGTACTATACAAGCTATTATAAATAAGTAAAACCAAATACTCATAATTTGTACCCTTTCTTAAATCTTTATCTTGATAAATTATTTAACTCTAAACTTTTTATGTAATTTAAACTATAATTATTATTTCAGCTATGTTTTCCTTTTTCGAAGGATATGTTGTTAACATATTTTTAGAAGCTATTTTAAGTTTTTTTGCTCAAATAATACTAATCCTAATGTTGTAGAAACAATTATAATTCCTAGAGAATATACTGGTAGTATTTCCAGTCCATCGTTTTTTTCTCCAACTTGAAATGTCTGCCCTGCTGGATTTACATTTAATAATGTCTGATATACTTTTTTCTCCTCTTCAGTTGGATATTTTGGATTAGGCTCTTGTGTTATCTCATAGTTTCCTGAATTTTTGTCATTGATTTTTGCAACTTCAATATATGGTGGTGTTCCTAGTCTGGAATAGCAGTATGTAGCAACCATTAAAAGTGTAAATATTGACATTATGTTAATTACTGCTGTTAAAGTTTTATTCGAACATTCTATTGCTATAAAAGTGCATATACTAGAATAGGTTATAATAACAGCGCACATTAACAGTACTTTTACTATTAATGTTTGTATCGGAAGTGTTCCCATTCCAAATAATGGAGCTCCCAAACTTAAAATTATAATTAGATATATAATATATTGAAATAAGCTTGTAGCAGTAATAATTATAAAATTCGATAAGTAAATATTTATTCGTTTGTGTCCTATAATTATTTTATTTCGTATTGCACCATCTGAATATTCTACTCCTAAAAATAAACTAGTGAATATTGCAATTATTATTCCAATCATTGTTGGATAATTTAACATAAGCTGTCCAATCTCAATTACATCTCCAAATTTTTTCATATCACTATAATTTATTAAAGTCATACATGATGCAAGGCATATACTAAATATTGTCCATATCCAAAATGCTTTGTTTTTGCGAAGCCTTGTAAATCCTGCGTTTAATAACTTAATCATGTTTAACACCTCCAATCAAATTCATATAGTAGTTTTCTAATGTTTCTTCATATTCATGAATATCTTCTGCTATTAAATTTTTATTGGATAGTTGTCTAATAAGTTTCGACAAATTATGACTTCCATAAATATTTATGATTTTATTATTAATTACTTCATATTCAATATTATTTTCTTCAAAATATTTTACAAATTCCTTAGTATTATTTACTGTTAACTCTATCTTATGTTCCATCTTCTTCATAAGTTCTCCACTACTTATTTCATTAATAATCGAACCATTATCTAAAAATCCATAGTGTGTTGCTATCTTTGACAGTTCATCTAAATAGTGGCTTGATATTAAGATAGTTATCCTTCTTTCTTTATTAAGCTTTAATATTAATTCTCTAATTTCAATAATTCCTTGTGGATCAAGTCCATTAATTGGTTCATCTAAAATTAAAAAGTCTGGATTATTTACTAAACTAATCGCAATTCCTAAACGTTGCTTCATTCCTAATGAAAAATGTTTTGCTTTTTTCTTCCCTACATTCTCTAATCCTACTAATTTTAATAGTTCATCAATTCCATCTAAACTTGGCATTCCAACTAATTTGTATTGCTCAATTAAATTGTCCTTAGCACTCATTTCTCCATAAATTGATGGTGTTTCAATAATTGCACCTATTCTTTTACGTATATTTGAAATATTGCTACTACTATTAAATTCTCCATAAATTGTATATGTTCCGCAGGTTGGCTCCTGAAGCCCGCAAATTATTCGAATTATTGTAGTTTTGCCTGCACCATTTTTACCTATAAGTCCATATATGGATCCTTTTTCAATATGAATGTTTACATCATTTAATACTCTAAAGTCATTATACCTTTTCTCAAGATTATGTGTTTCCAATATTGTTTCCATGCTTCTCCCTTCTCTTACCTAACATTTAAAAATTTTGCATACTAGTGCTTTATATTTTTATATGTTTATTATAAAATAAAATGGTTAAGAAAATGGTTAAGAAAAGGTTAAGATTTAGTTAAGATTTATACTCTACTTACATAGTTTGAGCCTATATCCTATAATTCCAATGTAATTTCATGACCTAGTCGTACATCTTAAACCCTATTCCCCATACGCTTTCAATGTAATTTTCATCTTTTACTTTTTTTGTTTTTCTTCTAATATTGCTAATGTGTACCTTTAAAGAATTTTCATCACAGCAGTCATCTGTATCAGTACTTATTAAATCTAATAATCTATTTTTGCTAATTATCTGTGACTGATTTAAAAGTAACTGTTTTAATATTGCGTATTCGGTTCTTGTTAAACTCACCTTTTCATTACTTACACATAAGGTATGGTTGTCATTTAATAGTTCTAAATCTTTATATTTTAAATTTTCTTTTATATTATTTTTATTCTTTTGTCTTAGTTGTACTTCTATTCTAGCTAATAATTCGCTTGCTACAAATGGTTTCGTTATGTAATCATTTGCTCCAGTCTTCAAACATTTTACTTTATCTTCTGGAGAAATTTTTGCACTCAATACAATAATTGGTGTGTCTTTTACTTTTTCTATTATTTCCTCACCATTTATTGCTGGTAACATTAAATCTAATAATATTAAGTCAAATTCCTCTTTTTCAAGTAAAAGTAAAGCTTCTGTTCCAGAATATGCATTATATATCTTATAGTTTTGTTTTTTTAACAATTCTTCAATTACATTATGAATACTAATATCATCTTCTACTATTAATATTTTATACACTTTATACCTCGTGCAATAATGAGTTTTTATTTTAAATTTTATTACACATACCTTTCTCTTTTTGTATAATAGCATATTTTAATTATAATAACAACTATATGTTAATTTTGCTTTTTTGCCACAACTACAAATCTTCCATCTTTTGTATGATATGCACATGTTGACAAAGTCATTAGCTCATCTCCATAATTTGCTGTATTTTCAATATCATAAATCGACAATTTTTTTATGTTTGTAATAAAATTATTAAATTTCTCTTCATTATTTGCATTTATAAAGTTATAGTATTTGAATACATTTTCATTATCATCGTAAATTTTGCTTTCAAATACTGAAATAATTTCATATATATCATCACTTGTAGTTGTAGTAAATCGTATTTTAGGATGCTCTTCAAAATATTTTTTACTTTTATAATTCATTAAACTTGTAAACATTGTTCCATTTTTCATATTATGTCCATATATTATCATGTTGTCGCTTGGTTTGTTCCATTTGTATGCCATATCAATAAATATAGCACCACTTTTTGTTTTAGTTTTACTATAATTGTGGTCTACATAAAATTCATTATCCTCTCCTTGTAATACTGGATAATTAATTTGTGTCCCTTCTATTTCAATCCAACCTTTTATGTCTTCATTTTCTTTTTGCAAAATTTCAATTTTCGACATTCTATCATTTTTTTCGATTATTTTCTTAGAATAATTAGTGTTTTCTTTTTCAAAATCTTTGTCTTCATTTTGTTGTTCATTATTTATTGTTTCATTTAAATTCCCCATATTATCTGTTTTTTCTGTTATGTCTTGAATCCTGTTTAATAATTCTGCTTGCTTTTGTGTAAGTATTGTATTACATATATAATTAATTATATATGAGATTAACAAGATTGCTATAATTATAAGTATTAGTTTGATTATGTTATTAAATTTGTGTGGTACCACAGTATTTTCCTCCTTAGAATTTTAAAATATAATATGTTAATTATTACTTTACTTACAAGGCAACATATATAGACAAACTATTTTCTTATTTTATGTAAGGCACTTTTATAGTGCCTATTTTTTAATATGCCTTTTTGTTAAAATACGCTATTCCTAAAATTGTTGCAAAAAGTGACATAATAGCAAATCCTAAATAACTTTCTACACCTGTTTTAGGAGTTGTACGTTTTTCTTCTGTTGGTGGTTCTGTTGCTTTTGGGGGCTCATCTTTTTCAATATCATTTATATCTGGTGCTTTAGTTTCTGTGTACTCTGTTCCAGTTACTTGTATATTTGAATTTTCATTGCTTTCAAATATAATTGTATTATTTGTATCTGTTACTACTACTTTATTTCCTTGATTAAATATTTTATTAGTTGTTGTGTCAGTATTTCTTACTTCAAATGTTATTAATTTATCATTTTCTGCAAGATAAATTACATTTTCATTTTGTGTTGATGTTAATTTACCATTCATTATTAAAACTGGTTTATTGTCGCCTATTACTCCGCTTCCTTTTGCTATCTCTATACCGTTATTTGATGGGTTACCATTTTTTCCTAATGATAAATCTTTTATCTCTAGTGTTCCTGCATTTACTATAATTCCTCCAAACCCATTGTTTGATACTTGTACATTATCAACTACTAGATATGCTCCATTAAATGCTTGAGCTCCATATTTTTGTGCATTTGTTAATTTTATATTTGCTAATGTGAGTTTTGTGCCATCTCCTCCTGCTGTGATTAAGCTTCCATTACTACCATTTGGTGTCCAATTTTCAGCTACTCTTGTTACTGTGTGTCCATTTCCTACAATTGTTAATGTTTTTCCTGTTACTTCTAATGGTTTTGTTAATGTTATATCACTTGATAATTCAATTGTGTCTCCTGATGATGCATCTTTAACAGCGGTTATTAAATCTTGTTCATTGTTAGCAGTTACTGTTGCTGCTTTAGTTAATGTAGATCCTAGTCCTACAAATGTAAATAAAGCTATTGTAATTAAAATAATTTTTCCTAATGTTTCCATTTTTTTATCCTTTCTTTTACTTTTTCAGAATATTTTTCTGTATATTGATATTTTTTGTAATTTACGAAAAATTATACAATTCGACTAAATTTGGCAAAATTTACATTTGTTTTATTTCTTTAATGCAAAAAAAACTAAATGTCCCACTCATTTAGTTTTTCGAAAATTATGACAAAATGTCACTTAATAATTAATTTAAATATAATATACTATTTTTCCAATATATGTTAATTATTTTTCTTTAAATTTTCAATGTTTTTGATACAGATTTAATAAAAAATAATCTAATTATTTCCACTACATCTTATTAAAAAACTTTTTTAAGTTTGAGAAGTCCTTTGTATCAAGATATCTGTTAATATTTTTTATAGATATTCCTGATTGACATGATAAATCCATTGGACTTTTAGGAATTTCATTATTTGCTAAAAATCTTTTTAAATTATCTTTTTCCATTTCGTCTTTTGTAATGCAATTAGGGCATACAGCATCTTCAGTTGTAAAAAATGAACCACAACGAATACATTTATTAAATTTCATAATACCACCTCGTGAAAATTTATTATCATATTTCTAAAATACTATATCACATTTTCCACAAAAAAGAAACATTTTGTTGAAAATGTAATAAATTTGTAATAAATTGTATTCTCTATAATTTTACTTTTTCATCTCCCCTACATTTTTCAATTAAATTTTATTAAAAAATGTTATAAAAAGGGTATTATTTTTATTAATCTTATGATATAATGTGCAAAGTTTATAGATTACGCACAACATACATAATTTTAAAAATTACAGATAATAAGATGTGAGAAAGGACAGTGATAAAATGAGTGTTAGTAAAGATGAATTATTACACATAGCTAAATTGGCTAATTTGAAATTAAATGACAATGAAATTGATAAATATCTAAAAAACTTGGAAGATATTTTAAATTATGCAGAAGTTATTGAAAATGCTCCAATTGATGATTGTACAGAAACTATTGGCGCCAATGATAATGCAAATGCCTTTAGAAGTGATATAGTGTCTGAATTTGATAATATAGATGGTATTTTTGAAATAGCACCAAGTACTGAAAGAAATATGTTTAAGATACCTAAAGTTATACAATAGTCTAAATATAAAATAAATGATTTAATAAAAATAATATTTATAATAGGAATTTAGTGTTGAACAATATTAAATACATATATAGGCTAATTCCTTAGGAAGGATTTAATTATGGCAAATTCTAAACTAATAATTATTAATGGTGCTCAAGGCTCAGGAAAAACAACTGTTACAGATTACTTAAGATATAAAATGAGCTATACTAATTTATACAGATTATGTGGAACATCTGATAGTAGTCCAGCAGGAAAAATTAAAGCTACTAAAATGTATGAAAATTTGTTAGATTATATAGAAAAAATGGAAAATATGTCGATAAATTTATTATTTGATCAAATCTATTTTACTGAAGAAGTTTATGATCGATTAGGTTTTAAAGAATATACTTTTACTGATGTATATGAAAGATTAACTGAACGTTTAGCAAAATTTGATTTTGACATATATGTAATTACTTTATATTTAAGTGATACTACTCAGTTTGAGAAAAGACTAGCTCGTGAAGGAAAACATAATATGAAATATGCTAAATATAATGCTGAAAGTAGTATTAACCAACAAAACAAATATTTAGATGTTGCTGAAGAATTAAAGAAATATCCTAGTATAAATGTTATAAATATTGATAATTGTCAAACTGAAGCTGCAGTAAAACAACAATTAAATGAGATTTTAGGTTTCTAGAGAATTGACAAACGTGATTTTTCTTTGAAAAATCACGGATGACAATGAGTGAAATGAATCGAAAGGAAATGATATTAATGGAAGATGATATTACACGTTTAACAGTTCATGAACTTGTAGATAAATTAAATAGTAATGAACTAACTTCTGAAGAAATTACAAAAGCATATATTGATAGAATTAACGAAAAAGAAAAAGATGTAAATGCTTTTGTTACTTTAACAACTGATACAGCTTTAGAAAAAGCTAAAGAGATGGATAAAAAAAGATATTCGAATAATGCCGAATTTTCAGGAAATACTAAAATGAGAGAAAATTTAGTTGGTATTCCTATTGGAATTAAAGATAATATGTGTACTACTGGCGTAAAAACAACTTGTAGTTCAAAAATGCTTGAAAATTTTGTATCACCTTATAATGCAACAGTTGTTGATAAAGTTAATGATTCAGGACTTATTAGTCTTGGAAAATTAAATATGGATGAGTTTGCAATGGGAAGTTCAACAGAACATTCTGCTATGAAAATAACTCGCAATCCGTGGGATTTAAATAAGGTTCCTGGTGGCTCTTCTGGTGGTTCAGCAGCAGCAGTTGCTTCTGATATGGTTCCTTGGGCACTAGGTTCTGATACTGGTGGTTCTATTAGACAGCCTGCCTCTTTATGTGGTGTAGTAGGCTTAAAACCAACTTATGGATTAGTCTCAAGATATGGATTAGTTGCTTTTGCCTCTTCCCTTGACCAAATTGGACCTATAACAAAAGACGTTAAAGACTGTGCAATGCTTATGAATGTTATTGCTGGATATGATGAAAAAGATTCAACTTCAATTGATATGCCAAAAGTTGATTATGTTTCAGCTTTAAAAAATGATGTTAAAGGCTTGAAGATAGGCGTTCCTAAAGAGTTTTTTGGTGAAGGTATTAATGAAGAAGTTAAAGACCAATTACAAAAAGCTATTGAAATATACAAAGAATTAGGAGCAGAAGTTGAAGAATGTTCACTTAATATATCTGAATATGCTTTAGCCACATATTATATAGTATCATGTGCAGAAGCAAGTTCGAATTTAGGACGATTTGACGGAATTAGATATGGTCATAGAACTGAAAACTTTTCAGATTTGAACGAGTTGTTTGTAAATTCAAGAACTGAAGGATTTGGCGATGAAGTTAAAAGAAGAATTATTTTAGGAACTTATGTGTTATCTTCTGGGTATTATGATGCATATTATAAAAAAGCACAGAAGGTTCGCACATTTGTTAAAAAAGAATTTGATAAATGTTTTGCAAAATATGACGTTTTATTAACACCTACTTCTCCTATTCCAGCTTTTGATATTGGTTCAAAATCTGATAATCCTCTTGAAATGTATTTGGCTGATATTTGTACAGTTTCAATCAATATTGCTAATTTGTGTGCTATTTCAATTCCTGCTGGTGTTACAAGTGATAATATGCCAGTTGGTATGCAATTAATTGGAAATAGATTTACTGAAGCTACTTTATTAAATACAGCATATACATTTGAACAAAAAACTAATTTTAGAGATAAATATAAACCTAGCTTTAGAAGGGAGGAGAAATAATGTCAAACGAAATTTATGAAACAGTTATTGGTTTAGAAGTTCATGCTGAATTATCAACAAAAACCAAAATATTTTGTTCATGTAAAACAGAATTTGGTGCTGAACCTAATACACATATTTGCCCAATATGTACAGCTCTTCCTGGAGCATTACCTAAACTTAATGAAAAAGTTGTTGAGTATGCTGTAAAAGCTGGGCTTGCAACAAATTGTTCAATAGAACAAAATAGCAAAAATGATAGAAAAAATTATTTTTATCCAGATTTACCTAAGTCATATCAAATATCACAGTATGATAAACCTCTATGTAATAATGGTTATATCGAAATTGAAGATGATAATGGAAATCCTAAAAAAATAAGAATTCTAAGAATACATATAGAAGAAGATGCTGGTAAATTAAATCATAGTGATTTTTCTGGTGAAAGTTTAGTTGACCTAAATAGAGCTGGAGTACCACTAATAGAGATAGTTTCAGAGCCAGATATTCGCTCAAGTGGCGAAGCTGATAGATATTTGAAAAAATTAAAATCAATATTGCAATATATTGAAGTTTCAGATTGTAAAATGGAAGAAGGTTCTTTTAGAGCTGATGTCAATATTTCAGTTCATAAACCAAATGAACCATTTGGTGAACGTCACGAATTAAAAAATATGAATTCTTTTAAATCCATTCAAAGAGCTATTGATTACGAAAAAGATATTCAAATAAGTGATCTTGAAAATGGTGTAAAAGTTGTTCAAGAAACTATGAGATGGGATGATGTCGAAGGCAGAACTTTTTCTATGAGAGAAAAAGAAAATGCTCAAGATTATAGATATTTCCCAGAACCAGATTTAATTGCTATTAAACTTTCTGACGAATATATTGAGAACATTAAAAAGAATTTACCTGAAATGCCTGAAAGCAGAAAAAAAAGATATATGTCTGATTTAGCATTATCTGAAAAAGATGCTAATGCTTTGATATCTTCTAAAGCATATTCAGATATTTTTGAAGAAGCTGGCTCGATATGTAAAAACTATAAAGCTGTTTGTAACTGGTTAACTTCTGATATAGCAAGAATATTAAATGAAAGAGAACTTGAACCTGAAAATATTCCTTTTACAGCAAAAGATTTGGCAGAACTTGTCGAATTAATTGATAATGATACAATTAGTTCTACTATTGGAAAAGATGTTCTTGAAGAATTATTTGATAATCCTCGTTCTCCAAAGAAGATAATTGATGAAAAAGGTCTTGCTCAAATTTCTAACAAAGATGAAATTGCAGAGGTTGTTTTAAAAGTTCTAAAAGAAAATGAGCAGTCTGTTGCTGATTATAAGGCAGGAAAAGATAGAGCTTTAGGATTTTTAGTTGGTCAAGCGATGAAAGTTACTAAAGGAAAAGCAAATCCTAAAATGTTAAATGAATTATTTATTGAAGAGCTAAAAAAATAATTTTTAAAATCATTGAATTTTATAAGTTCAATGATTTTTATTTTTTAATTATAGAATAACTAAGTTAATTTTCTTCATAATAATTATATATTTTAATTATTTTATAATATGCAAAAATTACCAGATTAAAAAAAAAATATTTGCACAAGATATATATTGAAAAAGATTTTTGATAGTATCAAAACTTTTTCAATAATATACGGAGGTGAAAATCATGGCAAACTCAAAAGGTAAAAATGAACCAGAAGCTTTAAAGAAATTCAAATATGAAGTTGCTAACGAAGTTGGTGTATCTTTAAAAGATGGTTACAACGGTGATATATCAGCAAAAGACGCTGGTAAAATCGGTGGTAACATGGTTAAGAAAATGATTCAACAAGCTGAATCACAATTAAGATAGTTTATATTAGATTAGTAGACTATTCACGTAAGATAAAATTTATAAGTGAAAGAGAAATACCACTGTGGTATTTCTCTTTTTATAGATTTCTTTGGTTGCGGGGGTAGGGCTCGAACCTACGACCTCAGGGTTATGAGCCCTGCGAGCTACCAACTGCTCCACCCCGCGATGTCTAACTTTATCTATTATAAACTAATAAATTGACTTTGTCAATATATTTTGAAAAATTTAACAAAAAATAAGGAGAATTTATTTTTTCATTTGAGAAAAAAACAAGGCAGAGAAGCTGTTTTATCAACTTCTCTGCCTTTTAAAATTCTCTTACCAATAGTATTATGTTCCATTTTATTGAAACTTGTGTCATGAGATAATGATTAATTTGTTGCACGTCTAAACATCGGTGATGTTTGTATGTCTGTTACCAGAACCTGATGTGTAGTGCAATAATCACACATACAGATAAACGCATTGTTGTAAATTGAACGTTGCCTATTTTGAATTTGCCCATAGAATGCCATGTAGTCTCCAGCTCTTAGAGTAGTTGCAAGTTCTGCATACTTACCATACATAATACAAGGAATGTAGTAAAACTTAGCAAAATTCCTTGGAACTTCTAGAACTAATTCTGTCACCTCCATATTATCGTTTGCAAAATGAATGATTGGATAGTCAGCAACACAACCATCAAGAAAAATTACATTTTTCCCCATTCGTTTTTGGATGCGTGCCTGTTTAGTAAACAGTGATACATTCTTTGCCAAAACAAAAAGGCATACTTGTCTAGCTCCATCATTAATAAGATCGTATGAACGATATTGGCCTGCAACCTCAATAAAGCTTCCTTTAAAAGGATTATTCAGATTCTTTTTCTGCATAATGGTACTGGAAATCAGCACAGGAATATGATCAACTTGACCATCTGTACGTACTACTTCCAGTGTTACACAGTAAAAAACTTCGTGTTCAACTTTATGATGTCGCTCAAGGTTCGTTTCTGCTTTGCCAAAAATAATGACTTTGTTGTTGCTCATGAAATAGTCTCGTGAATTTTTTTGCGTTTTCTCGTACTGTCGCATTGTCTCCCGCAGAGACCATTTGTGTGTGTTTCCTGGCATTGTGCATTCTCCCTTTCTTTTAATCCTATAAACATATATACAGTAAAAGAATAAACATCATTTGTAAATACGCAGAATTCTGCATAAAATTAAACAAAGAAATTATTCTTCATCTATATATACTATAACATGATATTGCTATTATATCATTATACTACATTTTTGTAAATAGAATTTTGTTGTTAAATGTTGTAATTCATGTAGGTTATCATCTAATCTAAGTATTTGATTATAAATTTTGATCCTTTGTTTTTTTCAGAGTCTACTTGGATATATCCATTGTTACTTTCTATTATTGATTTTGACAAAGCTAATCCTATACCAACACTCTCAGAAGATGAATTCTTTCCTTTGTAAAAACGTTCAAATATATGTTGGATATCACTTTCATCTATTCCTACTCCATGGTCTTCTATTTCTATTTTTGCATACAATTTATTTTTTTCATATCTAATTTCTATTGTGCTGTTTTCGTTAGAATGTTCTATTGCGTTTTTTAATATGTTTGTTATTGCCTCTACTTGCCATTTTAAGTCGCAAATTATAGTATCCATTGAGTTTCCTATTACTTGAATTTTTACATTATGTAGTTCTCCTAACATTTCTACATTTTTTATTGCTTCTTTTATTATTTCTCTTATTGTTACTTCTTTATTTATAAAATTTATCGAGTTGCTGTCAATTTTCGACAATTTTAGTAAGCTTTCTACTAAAAATCTTACATTTATTACTTCTCTTTTTATATCTTTTATAAATTCACTCTTTGTTTCTATATCCATATCTTTATTGTCTTGTATATTGTCAAGCATTATTAATATTGATGTTATTGGTGTTTTTAATTGATGAGATATGTCAGATAAAGAGTCTTTTAGTTCTATTTTGTCATTTAGTGAATTTTCCGCAACTTCTTTTAACATTACTGTAGTTTTATATAACTCATTTTTTAATATTGATAACTCATCTTCAGTATTATCTTCAATATTAAGTTTATAATTTCCTTTATTTATTTGTTCTATATATTTTGTTATCTCATTAAGTTTATTATTTCTATTCCTATAATACTTCATAAATATACATATTATTACAATAAATAACAAAATTAGTGATGTAATATCTATTATAATAAATTGCTTGAATTCTTTGTCGTTTGCAAGTAATACTGTGTCTTTTTCTAAATCAATTCCATAGTCTCTAAGTATTGTGTTACTAGTTACTACTTCATTTGTTGAGTTTTGAATATTTGCTTTATCTTTTTTACCGGCAGCAGAATTTAATATTTCTACTAGCTCTCTTTTTTCTACTTTTGGGTATTTTTCTACTATTTTACTACAAATTTCGCTAATCTTCTCATTAAAATTTATATTATATGTTCTATACTGTGTATATAATAGCACTCCAAAACCTACCATAAAAATTATAATTATTGCTAATATTGTTATTATTGTTTTCTTTAATTCGACTTTATTTTTCACGTTGCTTTCCTTTCAATGTTTTTTTATATTTTTCGACAAAATTATTTATTTTTCATCCTCGTCTATTCTATATCCTATACCTTTAATCGTAATAATTATATCAGTTTGTAATTTTTCTCTTATTCTTTTTAAATATACAGTTACTGTATTATCGTTTACATCATTTCCTGTCCATTCCCATATTTTCTCAATAATATCATTTCTTGTTACTACTTTGTTGATGTTTTGTAACAGCAAATGCAATATTTTAAGCTCTAAACTTGTAAGTGTAATTTCTTTATCTTTTCTTTTTACTGTCATTTTATCCATGTCGAAATATATATCTTTTACTTGTATTATGGTGTTTTTTCTTTTTCTAAGCACTATTTTGTTTATTCTTGTAAGTAACTCTTTTACACCAAATGGTTTTGTTATATAATCTTCTGCACCTAGTTCTAACCCTTTTACTATATCACTTTCATCATCTCTTGCTGTAAGAAATATAGTTGGAATATCTTTTGATTTTATGTAATTTTTATATAAATCAAATCCATT
This sequence comes from uncultured Clostridia bacterium, assembly GCA_949746675.1. GTDB lineage: Bacteria > Bacillota > Clostridia > TANB77 > CAG-508 > CAG-793. The sequence continues at coordinate 36,390 of CATKDT010000058.1, read as the reverse complement.
TCCATCTGGAAGTGATATATCTAATATTACAAAATCTATTGTATTGTTTTTTAGCTCTTGCAAAGCTTTGTTTACAGTAGTTGTATATATGATTTTATATTTTTTTTGCTCTAAAGAGTATATTAAACCTTTTGCAAGTACTTCATTATCTTCTACTAATAATATATTCACTTTTATATTACTCCCTCTCTAATATATTTCCTGTTTTTTCTATATAAATAGATTCTTCCAAATATTCCAAGCAATCTTTTTTAAACTTTTTATATAGATAATCTCCCTTTATAAATAACTTATTGACTAATTTGTGTGTTAAAATATTTTGCTACCATTTTCAACTTTTCTTTCTGGGTTAAGAATTACACATCCTTCTTTAGTGTCTGCACCTAATATTCTAACTTCACTTTTTACATCGGCTATTCTCATTGGTTCAAAGTTTGTAACAACTATTACTTGCTTTCCTACTAATTCCTCCATTGAATATAAGTCAGTTATCTGTGCTGATGAATTCTTAATTCCAATATCTTCTCCAACATCTATTTTTATTTTGTAAGCAGGTTTTCTTGCTCTTTTGTTTACTCCAACATCAATAATAGTCCCTACTCTCATATCTACCTTATCAAAGTCATCAATACTTAACATTTTTTCTCCTCCATCATAACCAAAAATTAATTGTTCTCATTATAACATTATTATAAAAAAATGTATATCAAAATAGTCAAAATAATAAGCCAGAAAAGTATTTTTTAAACTCGTTTTCTGACTTATTATTTATGTTATTTATATATTCTCTTTTCTAATTGTGTCTATTGTATTCTGTTTGTTGATTTTTGATATAGAATATCTCATTATTAAATATATGAATATAAATACAAATATTGCTGAAATTATTATTGCATCTGTTGGGATATATATTCCTTTTTCTATTTTTATTGAAAATGCTTTATAAATTGCATATGTTCCTATAAGTCCTGATATTGTACCATATATCCAAGCTTTTGTTCCATAAAATATTGTTTCTAAATTTATCATTCTATTAAATTCTTTTTTTGTCATTCCTATAGATTTTAACATTGCAAATTCTTTTTGACGTAATTCCATATTTGAAGTTATGGTATTAAATATATTTGTTACTCCTATTAATGTAATTACCATAATAAATCCATATAAGAATATCTTTACTACTAATACCATTGCCTTTTCTTCTTTTGCTGTGTCCTCTAAGTTATATATATTTAATGTACTGTCAATGCTTTCTATATATTTTTGTAAGTTTGTTGTATCATTTGATTGTATTGTTATGTGTTCTAACTGAAAGTTGATATTTGGATAATCATCTTTATTTACTATTAAATATCCCCCCTCATAATAACTATTTTTTAGTCCATCTGGTTTTACTTCAGATGTAGCTCCTATTTTTATTTGTATATCTTTTCCGTTTAATTTCCCATCAATAGCTTCTCCTTTTTTTATTGTGTATCTTCTTTGTTCTATCTGTTTGTCATTTACATATCTTAAATATGTATCACACAATATGCCTGTTTTTTCGACATCTTTGTAATTTTTTCCTATTTCTTTTACAAATTTTTTAAATGCCTCATTATTTAGTGCTACTAACATTGGCTCTGAATATCTATCTCCTGTTGATATAAATACTTCATTTACTTCATCGTATTTTTGTATTTCATCAAGTGGCCAGTTTTCAAGGTCATTTATTTTATTTAAATCTCTAATCTTTAAGTCTAATCCTGGGTCTTTTTCATTATAAATTAATGAATAATTTTCTATACTTTGATTTGTTATAATTTTTTCTGCTGTTTCCTCTGATATTTTTCCATTGCCTCCATTAACTGAAATGTTATAATTATAGTCTTGATAATAGTTTCCTGTTATACTGAATACATTTGTTATAAACGCATTCATTGTTATAAATGTAAATATACTAACTGTTATTGATATTACTGTAGTTCTATATTTCTTCTTACTTCTCTTTAAATTCTTGTAAGCTAGTGTTCCTCCTGTTTTGAATAATTTTGTTATAATTCTTGGTGCTTTTAATTTTTTGCTTTTTATTTTTATTTCATTTGAATTTCTTAAACCTTCTATTGGACTAATTTTACTTGCTTTTTTTGCTGAACTTCGTGCTGACAAATAAATTGTAACTAATCCTAATATTACCGAAACAATAACTGGTAAAAGTGTTATTTTAAATATTAATCCATCAACATGGCTTAATAGATAATCTCCTAATATACTATTTACAATTTGAAGTACTATAAATACTGCTAAAAAACCTGTTACTATCCCTAGTGGAATTCCTACTATTCCAAGTATTAATCCTTCAGTTATTACATTCTTTTTTATTTGTTTTTTAGTTGTTCCTACACTTGATAGCATTGAATACATTTTTATTTTTTCTGTCATTGCTATTGTAAATGAGTTTCTAATGCAGAATATACTTGTAAATATTATTATTATAATTATTACTGTTATTACTGTATATAACATTGTTACTGTTGAATCTGAGAATGCAAATACTTCCCATCTTAAAAGTTCTGTGTTTATCTCGTAATTGTCGAATTTTGCAGGCTCTGCTGATTTAACTATTCCTGCACTTGCATCTTTATAACTTTTGGTTCCTAAAAGTTCTGGAATTGTTGTTTTATATTGTTTTGGATTTTTAAAACTTATAAATACGTCTGTTGAACCTTTTTCTACTCCTTTAGTTATTAATGTATATCCTGGGTCTGAATATGGCTCAAATCTCGCATCTGGTCTTTCCATTATTCCTACTATTGTAAAGTCGTATTTTGTTGAATTTACTACTTTTTCTAGTCCTTCATTATATGGATTTGAACTGTCTAATGTATATCCTTCATTTGATTGCCTTTCTCCAATATTAGCACTAATCTTGTCCCCTAGCTTGTATGGCTTTTCTAAATTTTGGTTTAATGTTTTGCTTATTATTACTTCATTACTGTTTCTTGGAAATCTCCCTTCGATTAATGTAAACTTTAAGTTTTCAAAAGTTTCGTTATTCATTGAAAATAGCTGTACAAAAGGCTTGCTTTTATTTAGAATTTCATCCAATTTACCATATCCACATCTTTTTACTTGATATATATTTGCTATGTCTCTATTACTTTTTAAATCTTCTATTTGACTATCATTTATTCCTAATATTTTTAAATGATAATATCCCGCTTCATTTGTTGCATTTTCTACAAGTGTTGTCTGTGCGCTTACTCCAAATCCACATACAGCACAGATTAGCGCTACTGATAGCATTATACCTATAATTGTACTTATAGTTCTTTTTTTGTTAAGCTTCAAGTTTTTTATTGATAATTTACTAAGAATATTCATTTTTGTTTTCCCTTCCTTTTATTTTCTAATCTTAAGTCTTTTACCTTAAAAATTATATAATTTATAAATTTGTTGTTATAATATTTTTGTCGAATTTTATACAATCTTGGCTTTATACTTGTTTGATTATTCTTCCATCTTCAATTTTTATAATTCTATCAGCAACTTTTGCTATTTCCATATTATGGGTTATCATTACGATTGTTTGCTTAAAGTCTTTATTTGATTTTTTTAATAACGATACTATCTCATCACTTGATTTTGAGTCTAAGTTTCCTGTTGGCTCATCTGCAAGTATAATGCTTGGGTTTGTTATCATTGCTCTTCCTATTGATACACGTTGTTGTTGTCCTCCTGATAGTTCATTTGGAAGATGCTTTGTTCTATCTGATAACCCTAGTGTTTGTATCAGACTTTTTAGTGTATCTTTTTCAACTGTTCTGTTATCTAGGTCTAATGGTAATGTTATATTTTCTTCTACATTTAATATTGGTATTAGATTGTAGAATTGATAAATTAGTCCTACCTGTCTTCTTCTAAATATTGCCAATTCATCATCATTGAACTGGTAAATATCCTTTCCATCTATGTAAACCTTTCCACTGCTTGGTCTGTCAACTCCGCCTATTAAGTGTAATAACGTTGACTTTCCGCTTCCTGATGCTCCTACGATTGCTACAAATTCTCCTTTTTCGACACTAAATGACACATTATTTAGTGCAATTACTTCGTTTTCTCCTTTTCCATATGTTTTATACAAGTTTTCAACTTTTAAAATCTCCATTTTATTTTCTCTCCCTTCAAATTTGCTTTGTTGTTTTATTGCTATGTGTTTTCTACAAATAAGTTTAATATGAATGCTCTTTTTGTTATTTCATTATTATTATAATTTATCAATAGTGACTAGTAAGTGACTTTTGGAAATTTTTTTTATAAAATAAAAAAGTCTATAAGTATAAACTTATTAAACTTCTTTTATTAGTTATATATTAAATATTCTTTCTGTATTTTCATAAGATAACTTGGCAATTTCTTCTTCTGTCATGCCTTTAAATTCTGCTATCTTTTTGACTATATATTTTAAATTTATTGAATTGTTTCTAGTACCTCTAACTGGCTCTGGTGCTAAATATGGACTGTCTGTTTCTATTAAAAATCTATCATTTGGAACTAAGTTTACAATTTCTTCAGCATTTTTTGCATTTTTGAAAGTTACTGTTCCAGAAAATGATATATAAAAGCCTAATTTCAGTGCTTCTTTTACTAATTCGCGATTAAATGGGCAACAGTGAAATACCCCTTTCTTATTTACTGGATTTTCTTTTAGTATTTGCAATGTGTCTGATACTGCATCTCTTGTATGTATCACTATTGGTAGATTATATTTATTTGCTATTTCTATTTGGTTTTTAAATGCTATTTTTTGTGTTTCTTTGTCTGTGTCATAGTGATAGTCAAGTCCTATTTCCCCAACTGCCACTATTTTTCCTGTTGTATTTTTATTTGCATTTTCTTTTACTTGATTTTGCTCTTGTGCATCATTTTTAGTCAAATATTCTTGTAGTATCTTGTCAATTTCTGTAATATCTTCCTGATAGTTGTTTTCTATATCGTTTGGAGATATTCCAACTGTGCAATATATAAATGGATATTTTTCTGATAATTTTATTGCATTTTTTGAGCCTTCTAAGCAATAACCTGCAGATACTACTTTTGTTACATTCTCGTTTTTTAGTGATTGTATTAATTCATCTCTATCTTCATCAAATTTCTCATCATCGTAATGAGCGTGTGAGTCAAAATATTCCATTTTTCTTTCCTTTCAATTATTATATAAACAGCTTTTCTCTTAGTATTTATTGTTCTCTAGTTTTCTAATATTACTACTGCTGTTGCAACTGCTAAGTCTTTTATATGTGAAATGCTTATATCAATTTTTGTGTTAATTATGTCTTGTAGATTTTGTTTGTCTTTTTCAGTATCATAAACAATTTTTGCTACAGGCCTTAAATTTTCGTCATTTGTTATTTCTATATTTTTCCATGATATATCATATTTGTTTTTTAGACTTTTTGATATTGCTTTGAAAACTGCTTCTTTTCCTGAAAATCTGGCTGCATAGTGTTGGTATTTTATATTTTCTTTTTTACTTTCGCAATATTCTATTTCTTTAGTTGTAAAAACTTTTTTCATAAAATTTGTATCTTGCATTGCATCTTTTATTCTTTCTACTTCAATTATGTCTGTCCCAACTAATACTTCCATTTTACAAACCTTTCTTTTCATAATGTATTTATTATAGCATATTTTTATGGGTTTTACAACAAATATTTTCTTTTCGTTTTTATGCTAAATCATTGTTTCTTGTCATTTTCTGCTGTACTGTACGTGCGTTTTCGGTCAATTCTGACCCGTTGCTTGTGCCTCCACATGATGACAATATCCCTGTTGTCTTGGAAGAGCATGATTCCCATGGTAAGCAGAAGAAAAAACTTCCGAAGCACCCTGAGCCAGTGAGCCGTCCCCACTATCACGACAGGAAGTATGGCCACATTATCCCTCTTGCCCAAAAAGGATTTAAAGCTAACCTTTAGGACATTTGTACAATGTGAGTCCTACTTCCACTTGCTCCTGTACCTTTTAACAATTCATATATCTCACATTTGCAAACACCTCCCTTTTTTGGGAGGTGTTTGTTTTAATCTACAACTGACAATATTGATTTGTCAAGTTTAAACATTTTATTTTGTATATCTTTTATCTCATCAAGAGTTATTTTGTTTATCTCATTGATATATTCTAGGCTGTTTATTCCTCTGATACTGTCAGATAAGAACATTCTTCCAACTTCTTCAACATCTTCATATTGAGTAACAATTTCTCCATAAATTCTTTTTTTGCTTCTTTCAAAATCTTCAGTTGTTATTTTCTCGTTTTGAAGTGCATTTATAATAATATCATATACTTTCTTAGGTTCTTTGCTTTCGCCTGAAAAAAGGGCATGTGAATATTGGTCTGAGAATTCAAAGTCACAGTCAAGTTCACTCATGATAAGGCCTTCATCATAAAGGCTTTTGTATGTTTTAGAACACTTTCCTATTATGCTATTGAAAATTATTTTTACTGCTAAGTCTTTTTTTACTTTGTTCATATCTTTCATGAAGTCTCTATATCCAATCATAAAGATTGGCATATTAACATTCATTTTCTTTTCTTTGTACTTTTCATTTATATCCTCTTCATATGGCGGGTAAAATCTCTTTATTTCACCTTCTTTGTCATGTTTTAACAGACGTTTTTTGATTTCTTCAATTATTTCCTCTGACTTGAAATCTCCTGCTATACACATTGTCATGTTTGTTGGGTGGTAGAAAGTGTTATAGCAAGAATATAAAGTTTCTTTAGTTATATGACTTATTGTTTCTATTGTCCCTGCTGGGTCTATTGTAATTGGATTGTTTTTGTATAGGCATTTCATAGAATTTATATATAATGACCATACTGGCTCATCATCATATCTTTGAATTTCTTGTCCTATTATTCCTCGCTCTTTTTCGACATTTTCATCTGTAAAATATGGGTGTTGTACATAGTCCATTAGTTCATCTAAGCCTTCATAAAAGTTTTCGGTTCCCGTAAATAGATATGCTGTGTGATCATTTGTCGTATATGCATTTGCATCAAGACCAAGAGCTTGCAATTTATATAAACTATCTACACCATTTTCTTGTTCAAACATCTTGTGTTCCAGATAATGTGCTACTCCATCTGGTACTTTGATTTCTTCTCCTGATTCTGGATCTATAAAATGATTGTCAATTGATCCAAATTTTGTGCCCCAAACTATATATTTTTTATTTGTGTTTTCTTTTGGAATTATTATAACTTTCATTCCATTTTCTAAAGTTTCAATATATATTTTCTCATCAATTTGTTTGTTTTCAATTAATTCCATTTTAATTTTTGTAACTCCTTAAATATAGTATTTAGGTTTTTGTATGGATACCTATAAACCTTTATTTTTTTAGCTTTTGTAATATTTTCTAGTTTTCTAAGTAATAGATTGTGTTAATCTTTACATTTTTAGCTGTTTCTATAATGTCGTCTTTTGTAACTTTTTGTAGTTTTTCTATATATTCATTAATCTTTAATTTTTCTCCAAATAGCTCTTGATCAAAGTTAAATGATATTATATCTTCTTGAGATTCTTGTATCATTCGTAGTGATGCTATAATTAGCTCTCTTCCTGCATTTATCTCGTCTTCTGTAATATTTCCATTTCTTATTGCTTCAAGTTGTTCTTTTATAACTTCTAACGTTTTTTCAAAGTTTTGTAACTCTATTCCTGTTCGAATAAATATTGCATCTTTTCTTCTAACATACATTGAACCTGCTGAATATGCAAGACCTTGTTTTTCACGTACGTTTTGGAATAGTTTAGAGTTTGCTCCACCACCAAGTACAATATTATACATTGTCGCTGCAAATTTGTCGTTATTTGGCACATTTAGTCCTATTATTAGCTTTCCTTGGGTTACGTCTGCACTTTCTCTAACTAATTGAGGTTCTCCATTTGAATTTGAATTATTTGTTGAACTTTGTTGGTTATCATTTACTATATCAATATTCCCTAGACTTTCTAATTCTTTTGGTACTTGGATATTTTCAGCATCCATGCCATAAACAAATATATCTATTCTACATTGTTTTAACATTTCCTTATAGTATTCATATAAATCTTTTGAATTTATATTTGCTAGGTCTTCTTCTGTTCCAAATTTGTATAGTCCATAAGGCTCATTTTTAAACATTTCTTCTATACATCTGTTGAAAGCATATTTTTCTTTGTTGTCTTTTTTAGATTGTATTATTTGTAATAGATTTTCCTTTTCTTGCTCTACTATTTTGTCATCAAATTTATCATTTTCTACTAATGGATTGAAAACTATATCTAATAATAAATCTATCCCATCTTGTGCTAAGTTTTCATTATTAAGTACATATTTATTTCCAATACATTGAATATAAAATTTTAAAATGCAATAATCTCCTGCTTTATCTATTCCACAGTTTAGATTTGTTCCATACATATTCTCTAATTTTTTACTTATCTCAACTTGATCTTTTAAGTTTTTAGTTCCTCTTGATAATACTTTTGGAAGTAATGCATTTTTTGTTATTGTTTCTTTTCTTAATGGTAATGTTAAAAATATTGCAAGTTCATTGGTTTTATATTTGTTTGTTACTGTTTTGTTTATAAACATAATTCTTTCCTTTCTTGCCATTTGTGGCATATATATTTCATAACTGAAAAGACAAACCGCACAAACACGGCTTCTAATCCATTTATGTTATATTATTTATTTCATACACATCATAACTATATAATTCGTCAATTTTTTTATAATTATTTTTTACATATTGTCTAACATTATTCATAAATTGATAGTTTGATTTAAAATTTTCATTTTCAACTAGCATTACTGTATTTTCTAGTGTATGTATTTTATTTATGACTTTGCCTTCGCCATTTTTTCCCATGTTGCCTATAAGTGGCATATCGAAGTACCAATTATCTAATTCCATATTCAATGAATAAAACATTGCTGTTGATGAAAATATTTTTACATTTTTTCCTTGTTGTTTTATATCGTTTATATATTTTGTAACTTCTTCAATTTCGTTTAAAGTTTCTACATTTATTTTTGCTCCATAAAAAGCGCTATCTTTGTCGAATATTCGTATATTTTTGTTATATATGAATGTCAAACTAATTGATTTTACAATTGTTATTAATACTAATATAAAACTCACTGTTTTTAATACATTATTAACCTGTTTTATCTCAAATACTGGTTTTAATATTTGGTATATTTCATATAGTATTATTATTTCCCATAGAAAACTCGACATTATTACATGATGTTTGTTTATTATTGGTAATACTAATAAATTAGCTCCTATTGCAAAACACATTAATATTATTATGTTTTGATCACTATCTATTTTATTTTTTCTTATAATTACCATTGATACTATAGCTATAACTATTAAAGTTATATTCTTTATTAATTCTAATATTTCTATCTTTCCATTTCGACAAAATTCTTTTGTTTCTAATATACATAAATCAATAAATTCGTATAAATTGTCTTTTAAATAGAATATGAATAGTATTCCTGTTAATATTATTATTGCCATAAGTCCTGTTTTTATTATACTGGTTATTGCGTCCTTCTTTTTTTTATGGATGTATAATTCATATAAAATATAACTTATTACATATCCGAGCTCCTAATTTTTGCATTGTTAGAAATGTAGTTACTATTATAACTGCTTGAATTAAATTGTTGTACTTTTGCATTATATTGTCGAACTTTGTTGTTTCTTTATATCTTATTGTTTTTTCATTGTTATGATTTAGAGTATTTTCAAAATTTTTATTTTTTTCTTGTATATTCTCAGCATTTTTTAAAGTGTACATTATACCTAATAATACAAATATAAGCCCTAGTGCATTATAATTCGTTCCACCTTTTATTATTTCTATTGACATCATTACTATACTTAATGTAAAAATCATTGCAAATTGTTTTTTCACTTTTAATATTTTAAATATATTATATATTATCATATATAATAACGTCATTATTATGATACCATATAGCAAAAATGTAAGATAATTTCCGTGGAATATTGATAATAGTAATTTTCCTATTATAAAAAATAGTGGAGTTATCAATATATTCACGTCTTTATATATTAACTTTCCTTGATATAATTTGTACATATTTCCAAAGTCAAATAAGCTATCTTCTGCTATTAGTGCTCCTTGAAATATCTCTAATATTACTATTATTCCTATTATTAATATCATTATTAGTGTATCATATTTATCGATAAAAGTAATTAGTCTTTTCATCTATATTATTCCTCTCAAAGTTGTAAATTAGAATAAACGTATTAATTTGTTTTATGTATATTTTCACTTTATATATATTCTTGTATAGTAAGATTTCTTTTATAATTGTATATTTATATAAATTTATTCAAAAAAAGGCGTTCTTCAACGCCTCTCTCATTAACATCAATTTTAAGTCTAGAATTTTCTTTTTCTAGCTGCCTCTGATTTCTTCTTTCTTTTTACGCTAGGCTTTTCGTAGCATTCTCTCTTACGTACTTCTTGTAATATTCCATTTCTAGCACATGATCTTTTAAATCTTTTTATTGCATCTTCTATATTTCCATTATTAACTTTTATTTCTGGCACTTTTCATCCCCTCCTTCCAAAGCCTTTAAAACTTGTATGGGATTTTTAAACTTTCAAATTTTAGTATTCATAGAAAGTTTAAATCTTTTTTTATACCTCATTATTATATATTATTTTTCATTAAATTGTCAATACATATTATAAAAATTTTATATTTCTCTTGCTTTTACTATTAATCTCTGTTTGCCGTAATTTGTACAAGTAATAAGTGTTAATTCTCTTTTTCCATTTGTTAATTGGCTTGTACAAGTTACATCTGTTGGCTCTACAATATACATATTATATACAGAATATCTTACTACATTTCCTGCTAAATCTTTAAGCTGAACTTCATCTCCAGTAGCTGCCATATTTAATTTTCCAAACATTTTTCCACTTTTATAGTTATGTCCTACAATACAATAGTTTCCAACTTGATTTGGACTTGGTCCCCAATATTTGCATAGTGATATTTTTAGTAATGCATCTGATTCTTCTGATAATACTGGGTAACTTATTCCTAGCTTTGGATATGATAACACAGCTTCTGTATTGTATGTACTACCATTACTAGTTTTTACTGTACTTGCTGGTGGTGCTTCTGGTTCGTCTTCCTCAATAGGAATTGGCTCTACTGCTTCAGCTTCATTATTTGCATCATCATCTAATGAAATTACTATTTCATCTTCTTCAACTGTCGTTTCATCCCCTAGTTGTGCAAGTATCTCTTGTCCTAATGCTTCTTGGTCATTTCTATTTTTTTCTGCATATACATAATATACTAAAAGGGCGATTAATGTTAAAATGGAAAGAATATATAGAATTTTATATGCTCTTCTTTTTTGTTGCATTTCACGAGTTACATAAATTTTCTCTGAAATTAATATTTGATTCATTTTTCCTCCCTTTCACTCACTTTGTTTGTTCATCGTCGTCCATGATTTTATTCTTGTACTATTTAATTATATACCATTTTTTAGTTTTTATCAAGTAAATTTACAATATTTGCATATTCTTGCAGTCCAAGGCTTTCGCCTCTTGTATCAGTACTTATTCCTAGAATATTCAATATTTTAATAAGTTTATTTTTTTCAATTACAGATGATAATGAGTTTGTAATTGTTTTTCTTCTCATTGTAAAATTTGCTTTTATAATTTCAAATAATAATTCTTCGTTTTTTACTTCTATTCGTGGTCTTTTTAGCTTTTTTAATTTTACTATTGCAGATTCTACTTTTGGTGATGGTATAAAATATTCTTTTTTTACTTTCTTTATTATTTCTGCATCTGCATAATAGTTTACTAAATATGTAATTGCTCCTGCTTCTTTGTCTCCGTGGCGTAGCACATATTCTGTCTGCCACTTCTTTTTGTATCAATATTTTAATGTCTTGAATATCGATATCTAACAATTTTGTAATTATTGATGTTGTTATATAATATGGTAAATTAGCTACAACTTTAGCACTTGGAGCTATTTTGTTAATATCTACATTTAGAATATCATCATTTATTATTTCTAAATTATTATAGTTTTTAAATCTATCCTTTATGATATAACACATTTTACTATCTAATTCAACTGTTATAACTTTTTTTGCTTTTTCTAATAAAACTTCAGTAAGTGTTCCTAAGCCTGGTCCTATTTCTATTATTGTATCGTTTTTTGTTACATCTTCTGTCATTGCTATTATACTGTCTTCATTTATTAAAAAATTCTGTCCTAAGTTTTTATGTGCATGTACGTCATATTTATTAATTAAATATCTGGTTTCTTGTTCTAAGTTCATATATCCCCTTCTATTATTTTCACTTCTATAGGCAAGCAATATGGAAATCAATAAGTCGTATTTTATACGTCAATTTGATTTCCATTAAAATTGCCATTTGTTATTTGGTTATTATTTTTGTCCTAGTTTTGTAATTTATTATTAACTTCTTGCAAAGTAACATTTATTATTGTTCCTTCGTCTACTTGTGTATCAGCTTTTATGTCTTGTGCTATAACAATTCCTGTTCCTGAACTTGATATATTAAGGTTCCTAGCTTCTAACATTATTCGTGCTTGTTCAAATGATACTCCCTTTAAATCTGGAACTGTTTGTGATACTCTATCGTCTTTTCCTTCTACATATAATTTTACTATTCCTTTTTTACTTAACTGTGTACCAGCTTTTGGTACTTGTTCTGATATTATCTCATCAGATGCTCCTGTGACTTTACATGTTAGTCCTATATTCTCAAGTGCTGCTTTTGCTGATTTTAGGCTTTGCCCTTTAACATTTGGTACTGAAACAACTTCACTTGAATTATTAGTAGCTGTATCATTTGATGGTATCTCTAAGTATGGTAAAACTTCTGATAAAATTTGTGATACTGCTGGTGCTGCTATTGTTCCACCATAATAACTTCCTGCTGTTGGTCCATATAATGTTAATAGTACGACTAATTTTGTATTTTCTACTGGTGCTATTGCTAGAAATGAGGATACATATCCATTTTCAGGATGATTTGGGTCTGGCTCTGATGTTCCTGTTTTTCCACCTATTGTGTATCCTGATACTTTTGCAAAATTTCCTCCACCTTTTTCTACAACATCTTTCATCATTCCTTTTAACTTTTCCGCAGTATCTTTTGATACCATTTGTCGCTCACGGTTTGTCTGAATTGTTGTAATGTTTCCTGTTTCTGTATTTTCTATTCTATCAACAACATGTGGTGTTACCATAACTCCACCATTTGCTATCGCGCTTATTGCTTTTACCAATTGCATTGGTGTTATTGTAAATCTTTGACCAAATGACATTGTTGCAAGTTCAACTGGTCCTACATTTTTTTGTGCCCAAAATGTTCCTGTTGTTTCACTTGGTAAATCTATTCCTGTTTTGTCAAATAGTCCAAATTGTGTTAAGTACTTATAAAATGTACTTACTCCTATCTTTTTTGATAGTTGTATTAATGCTGGGTTACATGAGTTTTCAAGTGCATTTCTTAAACTTTGACTTCCATGTCCATTTTGGTTTGCACATCTTATACGTACCCCACTTACTATTTCTGCACCCCCACAATAGAATTCTCCTGCAATATCTGTTTCTGTTATATCTTCTTCTAGGGCAGATGCTGCTGTTAATACTTTAAATGTTGAGCCTGGTTCATATGCATCAAGTACTGCTCTATTTCTCCACATTGAATATAGTTTACTGCTTTTTTCTTCTGCTGATAATTCATCAAACCCTTCTGCTATCCACTCGTTTGGTGTATATGGTGTATTTAGGTTAAAGTCTGGATATGTTGCCATTGCAAGTATTTTACCAGTTTCTGGGTCTTCTATTATTATATTTCCACCACGTTTACATCTGTTTTCTTCAACTGCTTGTTTTAAATATTTTTCTGCTATTGCTTGTATATTAGAATCAATAGTTAAGTAAATGTTACTTCCATCTTTTGGTGCAATATATTGTTCATTTTTATCAGGAATGGCTTTACTTGAACCATTTTGAGTTGCTGTAGTTAATCGTCCACTAGTTCCTTTTAAAATACTATCATATTTTAACTCAATTCCATCTATTCCTTGATTATCAGTTCCACAGAATCCTATTAAGTTTGAAGCTAAATTGTTATATGGATAGTATCTTTTTGTATCTGGATCTATGTTAATTCCTGCATTATATTCTTTTTCATTAAGCCATTCTTTTAGTTGTTCTATTTTATCATTTTCTACTTTTGATACTATAGTTTCGACTGTTTTTTCACTATTTAATTTTGCTAAAACATCTTCCTCATTTAGTTCAAATATTTCAGACATTTTCTTTGCTATTTCGCCTTTTTTTGCTTTTGTTTTTTCTTCATCAACTTTATTATTTTTTGTAACATTCATATATTTTGGATTTACTGTAACTGTATCGACATTCGCACTTATTGCCATTGCTTTTCCTGTATAGTCATATATTGTTCCTCTTTTTGCATTTATTATGGTATTTGAAATTGCTTGGCTCAGTTTTCGTCTTTCAAGATATGAGCCTTGAACAAATTGCAGAAATCCAATTCTTCCTACTAATCCTATAAATAATATAATTATTAGTATAGAAAATACAAATGCTCTAATGCTTGACATTCTAAGCATTCTTTTTTGTTTCTTCTTTTTTACTACATTTTTCTTATTGTTGTTCGAATATTCCATCAAATTCTTCACCTGTTATTTTTTCTCTTTCAATTAATACAGCTGCTACTTGATCAAGTTTATCTCTATTTTCTCTTAATATGCGTTTTGCTTGTTCATATGCATTGTCAATGATTTTCTTTATTTCTTCGTCAATTATTCCTGCTGTTTCTTCTGAGTAAGATTTTTCCTGAGTGAAATCTCTTCCTAAAAATACTTCATCTTGTGATGATCCTAGCATAATTGTTCCTATCTTTTCACTCATTCCATATTTTGTGCACATTGCTTTTGCAATTTGTGTTGCACGTTCAATATCGTTGCTTGCTCCTGTTGATATATCTCCTAATACTAATTCTTCTGCTGCTCTACCACCAAGTAATGATACTATGTTTTCAAGCATTTCTTCTTTTAATACAAATGATTTATCTTCTGTTGGTCTATACATTGTATATCCACCAGCCATTCCTCTTGGAATTATTGATATCTCATGAACTGGATCTTGTGTTGGTAGGAATTTGCTAACTACCGCATGACCGCCTTCATGGTATGCTGTAAGACGTTTGTCTTTTTCTGTTCTTACTCTTGTTTTCTTTTCTGGTCCCATTGTTACTTTTACCATAGCTTCTTCTATTTCCTGTTGTCCTATTGCTTGCTTGTCTCTTCTTGCAGCTAATAGTGCAGCTTCGTTTAATAAGTTTTCAAGGTCTGCTCCTGTAAATCCTGATGTATTTTTTGCTATTACATTTAGATCAACATCTGCTTCAAATTTTTTCTTTCTGCTATGTACTTCTAGTATTTGGTTTCTTGCTTTTACGTCTGGTGCTGGAACTACTATTTGTCTGTCAAATCTTCCTGGTCTTAATAAAGCTTTGTCAAGTACATCTGGTCTATTTGTTGCTGCTATTACTATTACACCTTCGTTTGCCGTAAATCCATCCATTTCAACAAGCATTTGGTTTAATGTTTGCTCTCTCTCGTCATGTCCTCCACCAAGTCCTGCTCCTCTTTGACGACCTACTGCATCAATCTCGTCTATAAATATTATTGATGGTGCATTCTTCTTTGCTTCTTCAAATAAATCTCTAACTCTTGATGCACCAACACCTACAAACATTTCAACAAAATCTGAACCACTTATGAATAGGAATGGTACCCCTGCTTCTCCAGCAACTGCCTTTGCAAGTAAGGTTTTACCTGTTCCTGGTTGTCCTACAAGTAGTACTCCTTTTGGTATCCTTGCTCCCATGTCTGTGAACTTCTTAGGATTTTTTAAGAATTCTACTATTTCTTGTAATTCTTCTTTTTCTTCGTCTATTCCTGCTACGTCATTGAATGTTACTTTTGGTTTTGATGTATTATTTAACATCTTTGCTTTGCTTTTTCCAAAGCTCATTGTTCCATTTCCCTGACGTTGTCCTCCTCCTAAGAATAACATTAACATTAATAATATTAATATTATTGTTGATGCTGGTATTAGCATATTTGTTACTATTAATAAAAATGGTTCGTCTTCCATTGTTACTTTTATTGAGTTATCTTTCATTGATTTATTTACATTTTCTAGTAAGTTTTCAACATCTGGGATATTTACTGTTTTTTTGCTTTGATCATTTTTTAGTTTTACTGTTGCAGTTTCTCCACCATATTCTATTGATATTTCTGATACTGCTCCTGTTTCAATTCTTTCTATTAATTCTGAATATGTTAGTTTATTTCCTGAGTTGTTTATTACTGCTGGTATTAAGAACATTAATATAACACCTATTATTAGCCATACTGCTAATGTTTTCAAACCGTTTTTCAAAATTATTCCTCCTTAATATTTTTATATAATTTTTCATTTTTGTACTTTTTTATTTTGTGAAATCTAATTCATATAAGTGTACATCTTAGCTTATCATACAATATGCTTTTATGCAATAGTTTCGCCTAATAATTTTGTAAATTTTTAGTGAATTTTTACTCTTTAGCTCCGACTTCAAATTGCTTTATTCGGTTATTGTTTTAAATTTTCTAAAAATGTCAATTGTAATTTTTTATCTTGAATTTTAGCTTCTAGATTTTTGTTAATCTTTATATATTTGTTTCCAACATTTCTTTTAGCTAATTTAATTATATCATCAATGTTTGTTTTTTCAATGTTTCGTGGTGTTCCTTGTAATTCTTCTATTGCTTGTAATATTATATTAGTTTTTATTGTCCTTTCCAATTTGTTAAATTCTTTTAAGTCAAAGCTTGTTTTTTTTGTTTCTAGTTTGGCTAGTTTTCCATAAATTTCTTGAGATTGTTTTTTTAGATATCTATTATTTTCTTTTATAATCTTTGACGTTCTTGATAATGTTCTTATTATATTAGGATTTATTTCTTGGAGTTCTGGGATAATCTTGTTTCTTATTATATTTCTTGTATAAATATTTTCACTATTCGTATAATCTATTCGAGGTTTTAGTTTATATTTCTCGCAATATCCTTCAATTTCTGCTCTTGAACAATTTATTAATGGTCTTATATATTTTTCATATTCATTAGGTTGTATTCCTTCTAAACCATTTAGACCGCTTCCTCTAATTAAGTTTATTAACATTGTTTCTGCATTATCGTTCATATTATGTGCTATTGCTATTTTATTTGCATGTTCTTTTTCTAATATTTCATTAAAAAAATCATATCTTATAGTTCTTCCAGTTTCTTCTGTTCCTCTTTTTGTTTCTTTTGCAATTTGTAATACATTTATTCTTTTTGCATAAAACTTTATATTCATTTTTTTGCATGCATTTTCCACAAATCGTTCATCTTCTGTGGAATCTTTTCTTATCAAGTGGTTAATGTGTGCAACTATTATTGAATATTTTAGTTTTTCTTTGTATTTATTTAGACATGTTAAAAGAGTAATAGAATCAGGGCCTCCTGAGACCCCAACTACTATTACGTCTCCTTCATCAATTAAATTATTTTCTTTAATTGTGTCCAAAAATTTCTGTTCTAAAAGGTCTAGTCTTCGTGCCATTTATAGTTTTCCTTTCTTAAACCAGTTTGAAAAAGAAACAAGTATTTCTAGGAAAGCTAGGCAAATAACTATAGGCGTACTTTTTGTACGTCGAAGATTATTTGTCCGACGCTTGACAAAGAAAGATGACGTTTATTTTTCAAACTTTTACTCAAACATAGCATTTTCAAACTTAGTATATTGTGGCATCCATAGTAGTTTTGAAGTTCCTATTGGACCGCTTCTGTTTTTTGCTATTATTATTTCTGCTATATTGGTCTGCTCTGCTTGTGGATTATAGTAATCGTCTCTATATATAAACATTACCATGTCTGCGTCTTGCTCGATTGAACCTGATTCACGTAAGTCTTGCAGCATTGGTCTATGGTCTTGCCTTGCTTCTGGTGAACGTGATAGCTGTGATAACGCAATTACTGGAACATCAATTTCTTTTGCCAATATCTTTAATGATCTACTGATTTCGGCTATTTCTTGCTCACGACCATTAGTTTTTCCACTGCCTTGAATTAGTTGTAAATAGTCTATTACAATTAAACCTATGTCTTTTTCTAGTTTCAATTTTCGACATTTTCCTCTAATTGTCGCTACTTTAGTTTCAGCAGAGTCGTCTATGAATATTCCTGCTGATTCTGAAAGTTCTCCTGATGCTACTGCAAGCTTTGACCATTCTTCGTCGTTTAAGTCTCCTTTTCCAAATTTGTTACTGTCTACCATTGCTTGCGAACAAAGTATTCTGTTTGCACATTGCTTTTTCGACATTTCTAGACTGAATATTACAACTGGTGTATTGTATTTTAAAGCCGCATTTGTTGCTATGTTTAGTGCAAATGCTGTTTTTCCCATTGCTGGTCTTGCAGCTATTAGTATTAATTCTGATTTATGAAATCCTAATGTCTTATTATCTAGGTCTATAAATCCGCTTGCTACTCCTGTTATATGTTGTTTATTATTATACAATTCTTGTAATTCTGTGAAGGAATCAATTAAGATATCTTTTATTGGAGAATAGCCTTTTTGCGATTTTTTTTGCATAATATCAAAAATTTTCTTTTCTGCTCCATCCATTATTTGTTCTATCTCTTGGTTTTGACTATATCCAAGTTCTATTAATTCGTTTGCTGTTTTTATTAAAGTTCTTAATATCGATTTTTCTTCAACTATTCTTATATATTTTTCGGCGTTTGCAGTTGTCGGAACCTTGTCTGGGAGTGATATTAAATAGTTAAATCCACCTACTGCATCTAATTTACCTATAGATACTAATTCTTCTTGTACTGTAATTAAATCTATTGGTTCTGCTTTTGCATATAGATTTGATATTGCTTCATATATTGTTTTGTTGTCTTCTCTATAAAAGTCGCTATCTTTTAAAACTTCCATTGCTACGACTACTGCATCTTTGTCTGTTAACATACTTCCTAATACTGCTTGTTCCGCTTCTTCGTCATGTGGTGGAATTTTATTTAATTCCATAGTTATAACTCCTTCCACTACTCATAGAATCTAAGATGATTTATCGTGTTCTTTGAATAGTTACAATCTGCTTTGTAATGTATGTTATTTCTATTTTAACCCCTCTACACTAACTTTTAAAGTTCCTACAACACTCTCAAATAGTTTAATTTCTACAATAGTTGTTCCTAGGTTTTTTATTGTTTCTTTTAGATCTATCTTTCTTTTGTCTATTAAAATTTTGTGTTGTTTTTCAAGTTGCTCAGCTATTTCCTTTGCTGTTACTCCACCAAATATTTTTCCATTTTCTCCAGCTTTTACTTGTATTTTTAAATTTAATTTGCTAAGTTTTTCTTTTATTTCTTCTGCCTTCTTTTTGTCTTCTTGTTTTTTGAAGGCGTTTGAGTCTTGCTTTGCTTTTAAGTTTGACATGTTTGCATTATTTGCTTCAACTGCCTTTTTTTGTGGAATTAAGAAGTTTCTAGCATATCCATCATTTGCATTTATTATTTCATCTTTTTTTCCTACGCCTTTTATATTTTCTAATAAAATTACTTTCATTTGGTTCTCTCTTTCTAGAGTATTAGTTAATTTTTGTCAAATCTAGTTTGTTTCTTCAAAGAAATACTCATTAATTCTGTTTATTAATTCTTGTTTTGCGTCTTCCATA
Source organism: uncultured Clostridia bacterium (assembly GCA_949746675.1). Taxonomy (GTDB): domain Bacteria; phylum Bacillota; class Clostridia; order TANB77; family CAG-508; genus CAG-793. The sequence continues at coordinate 16,490 of CATKDT010000058.1, read as the reverse complement.
GTGATGTCTTCAAGCTGAGCTCCTGCAAGTGTTATATGACCTCCACCGCCTAACTTTTCAAGTATAACTTGTACATTTATATCACCTATTGAACGTCCACTTATATAAATCTTTTGGTCTATCTTTCCTAGTACAAATGATGCAGTAATTCCGCCAATTGTAAGTAGTTCATCTGCTGCTTTTGCTGCTATGATATTAGCATTTTCATCTTCTTTATCATATATTGAAATTGCAATTGTATCATTCATTATTTCTGACTTTGATACAATGTCTGATATAGCTTGGTATGTTGATAAGTCATTTTGGAACCATTTTTTTACTTTTATTATATCTACACCGCATTTACGCAAAAATGCTGCTGCTTCAAATGTTCTAACACCTGTCTTAAATGTAAAATCTTTTGTATCAAGCATTATTCCTGCATATAAGGCTTCCATCTCTATTGTTGTAAGTTCTAAGTTTACTGCTGAGTATTGAAGTATCTCTGTTACTAATTCTGCTGCTGAAGATGCATATACTTCGTGAAATGTTAAAAGTGTATTTTCTATAAAGTCTGCCCCTCTTCTATGGTGGTCTATTATTACTACTCTTTTTACCTTTTCCAATAATTCTGGAACTTCTACATATGTACTTCTATTTGTGTCAACTATTACTAATAGTGATTTTTCAGTTATTATAGTTTCTAAATCTTGTCTTGTTACAAAAGCATCTGTGTATTCTTCTGTTTCTTTGGCAGATTCTATGAATTTGTCAATTCCTATTCCTGTTGTTTCATTTATTATTTTTGATGGTTTTCCTAAAGTTTTTGCAAGACGATATATTCCCATACTTGAACCAATCGAGTCCATGTCACCGTTTAAATGTCCCATAACTAATACATTATCTGAATCTTCTATTAATTCTTTTAGGGCATGTGCAACTGCTCTTGCTTTTACTTTAGTTCTTTTTTCAACTTCTTGTGTACGTCCACCAAAGAATTCATATTTCCCATTCATTTTTATAATTGCTTGGTCTCCGCCACGTCCTAAAGCCATATCTAAAGCTGTTTTTGCTGATTCGCTTTTTTCAAGATATGTATCTCCATCTATTGAAAATGCCATGCTTAATGTTATTTGCAATATATCTGATACTTCTATCTTCTTTATTTCATCTAATATTGCTACTTTATCTTCCATTATTTTTTTCAATTGATTATATGCTACAATACAGTGAAATGTGTCTCTTTCAGATTTTAATATTAGTGCATTATATTTCGATGCCCATTCATATATTTTTTTCTCAATTTTCGCCATTAGTATAGTTTTTTCTTCTAATGACACTCTTTGATTTAATTCTTCATAGTTGTCAATCATTATCATACCAATGCATATATTGTTGTCTTCTACTTTTTTTTCTAGTTCTTTCATATATGTTTCGTCAATGAAGTATAAAATTGTTGTATAATTTTTTTCTTGCTTTCTTCCTTTTTTTGATTTTATGTATGAACCTACTATTCTATAACTTTTATTTTTTATTAGTGTTTGATAATTTACGCTTCCTTTTTCTTGGTTTTCAGCGTTTTCTATTTCATTTTTTACTTTATTTATTATTTCATTTAGAGTATTGTTTTCTCTAACATCTTCGAATTCACTAACAAATTGCTTGCTTTTCCATATTATATTTCCACTTGTTTCAATTATTGCTAGTGGAAATGGTGAGTGTATTAGTGTTGTTTTTGCCGTTTGGTTTACTTCTAGTGTTAAGTCTTGTAATATCTCTGATAGTTCTGATTTTCTTTCTTTTGATACCCATACCGTGTATATGATTACTAATGTATATATAAATATTGCTAATGGAATTAATTTTACTTCAAATATACATAGTGCAACTAATAGTATTGCTATTATTAATAAATATATTTTTGTTTTTGATGCAAAGTGTTCTAAGTTTAATATGTTTCTATTCGGCATAATACCCCCTTTTTATTACAGTTATGATTATAACACATTTTGCTGAATATAGCAAGAGTATGGCGGAAGGTAATTATCCTTTAGCTATGCATTTTATAATATCTAAGTGCACGAAAGAGGGTCGCCTTAGCGACCCTCCTCGTTACAGTGTTTCCAACCATTTGTCGATTGTGCACTCGAAGAGCTTCATGATCCCATAGACGGCCATGTAGCTTCCAATAAACCAGCCAGTGTAGGCCCAAATGAACCACAAGCCCATGTTCTCGCTTACAATGCCAAACGGGAGCACCTTGTTGAAATGGGCAACCACAAAGTGGATGCCAGTGACAAACATCGCAATCGCGAAAATTTTGCCGAGTAGGAACCAGTATACCATCCAGTAGTTTTTCAGATGCCGCTGGGCTCCGTCCAGAACATGAAAAGTGTTCACATACAAAATGTCGTTCTGGTCGAGAAGGGCATAGAAAATGCTGTCGATAACACGGTTGACCTTTTTGTCGATTTTCTTGCAGTTTTTCATAATGTAAGCACCTCGTAAAAAAATTTTTTGGTAATCGTATTATACCATTTTATAGTAAAAAAATCAAGTTTCTTTATTATGTAAACTATAAAGTATCGATAATATTTAACAATGCTTTTATTAAATCTTTATTCTAAATTTAGACTAATTATTATTCTCCTGATGTTGTAACTTTTGAAGAATTGTTTGTTATCTTTTCATCTGCTACTGTTTCATTTGTTTTATTGTTACTAGATACTGCTTTTTCGTCATCATCTTTTTTAAGACTATCTATTATTGTTATGAATGAAACTTCTCCATTGTCTTTATCATTTATCTTAGTAAATGTTTTATATTGTTCTGCTAATTCTTTTAATACTTTTACTCTCTCTTCTATGTCTTTTACGTCTCCATATACCAAATTATATATTTTTGATATTGCTTCATTATCGAATTTTTTCATACCTTCTGAAAGCGTATTCGTTCCATTTGAAAGTGCTGTACTTCCATTTGTTAATTGTGATAAAGCTTTCTTTAATTCTGCAATTCCACTATCTACTGTAGATATAGTTGTTTCATATTTTGAAAGTTCCATTTCTAATATTTTGTCAATGTTTTCTCCACTTAGTTGTGCTTTTACTAAGTTTGTCGCAACTTCTGTTGCTAGTGTTTCTGTGTATTGTTCTGCAAGTGTCGTTGCTGTTTTATCAGCTACTGCATCTATTGTTCCTGATAATTCTTTTTGTGCATATTCGTTTATTTCTATATCATTTGCTAGTGTTTCTTTTATATTTTTTAATAGGTTTTGCCCAATTGATTTTTTTAGTGCGTTAAGTTCTGCTTCACTCATACTTGCTTTAATCTTACATGCAATTTTGTTTGCATATTGTATAATTGCTGTGTTTAATTCTTTATTTGATGCTAAGCTTGTGCTAATCTCTGTCATTGCCTCTGATACTTTTTTATCTATTTCGTTTTCAACGCTACTTATTGTTCCAACTGCTGTGCTTGATATTAGTTTTTTTACATTTGCTAGAGCATCGTTGTATGCTATTTGCTTTGCTTGTTCTTCTGTGATTTGTCCTGATATTATTTCATTTTTATAATAATTTTCAATTATTCCTAGTACCATCGCTTGTGCCATTTTTTCTACTTCCGCTTGCTCTTGTGTTGTTAATAATTTCATTGGATCTAATTCTGCTTGTGTTTTTACATTATTAGTAGTTGTCTTTATTTCACTCATTTTACTGTTTAAAATATTTTGGATATCGTTTAGTACTATTGTTTTTATTGCTGTTTCTAATGTTTGAATTTCTTCTGTATCAAGCATATTGTTTATTATTATTTGTATATCCTTTTCTAGTGCTTTTTCAACATTTTCTGGCACAACTGGCTCTCCATTTTCTAATTGTTGTAGTTTTACATTTATAGCTTCACTAGTTAATTGTTTTGTTGTTGATATTGTTGAAGCTTGAAGATCTTCTATATTTTCGTGTACTACTTTTCTTGCTTCTTGTTCTGCTTGTTTTTCAAGTTCTGGCATCATTGTTTTTAATTCTTGATTTAATATTTTTACAATTTGTGCTTTTATGTCATCTTTTGTAGAATATTTGCTTCTTTCGTTTTCATATAAGGATATTTTTGAGTTTAACTCTTTTGATAATTGATGTATTCCGCTATTTAATTGATATGCTCCATCACGTAAATTTCTACTTCCGTCTACTAACATGTTACTTGCTTCTTTTAATTCATTTGCTTGACTATATATTTTATCTAAGTCTTCTAACATATTTAAATCATTTTCACCTAGGACTTTTGCTGTTATGTATGACATTATGTTGTTCATTTCAAATTCTTTTGCATCCATCTCAATTATAACTGAGTTTGGAATTTCTGCTTTTTCTTTTGATAAGTTAAGGCTTTCTTGAAGTCCTGGCATTGCTATTCCTATTGCTACTGTCTTTGTTCCGTTATCAATTAGTTTTCCATTTGTTATTTGTATATTTTCGTTATTCTTTTTGTCGATTATCGTTCCTGTAACTACTACAAATGGTGTGTACATTGTTGAATTTTGTCCATTAATTGTTACTGTGTGTTTTTCGTTGTTAGTATATTCTATTATGATTTTTACCTTTCCACTTTTTCCAACAATTTTTTCGGCTGTTACTTCCTCTCCATTTAATTCGTATTTTATCTTACATGTTACTGGTGTTTCTTTATTAGTCTCTCCTTGATACTGTATGTTTTTTCCTTTAGATTTCCATATTATTTTGTCTCCATCTCTTGTAAATTCTTCATCTCCATTTGTGTTTTTTATATTTAATAAGTCTGTTATATCCTCAAGTAATTCGCTTTTATTGTCATTTGATAATTTTGTGCTTACTATACTTGAATATACTTTTGAGTTGTTATCTAGCTTTGTATAAACTGTTTCTTCTTTAGTGTTTGCTAATACTGGCATTGAGTATAAGCACATTGTTCCTAGTAGCATTGATGCTACTGCTTTCTTTTTAATTTCTTTCATAATTTTTCCTCCATATCTATTACTTTTATAAGTTGAAAAAGATTTAAATTTAACGTATATAAAATTGTAATTACTCTTTAACTTTAATACCTAATGTTGTTTTACAAATAATCTTATCACATACTAGTAAAAATGCTGGCAATACTGTGATTACAGTAATCATACTTATTATTGCACCTCGTGCCATTAGAGTACATAATGTTCCTATCATTTCTATTTTTGAGTAAACTCCTACTCCAAATGTTGCTCCAAAGAAACATAGTGCACTTACAACTATTGAGCTAATTGAGCTTCCTAGAGCATAATCCATTGCGTGCTTTTTGTCTTCTCCATTTTTACGTTTTTCGACAAATTTCGTAGTTATTAATATTGCATAATCTATTGTTGCTCCAAGTTGAATTGTTCCTATTACTATTGACGCTATAAATGGTATTACTGTTTTTGTGTAGGTTGGTATTCCCATATTTATAAATATTGCAAATTCTATTGCTAACATTAATATTACGGGCAAGCTTGCTGATTTTAATACAATAAACATAATTACAAATATTACACCTATTGATACCCAGTTTACACTTGCAAAATCATGGTCGCTTATTTCAACTAAGTCGTTCATTAAAGGTCCTTCACCTGCTAATATCGAATTTTCGTCGTATGATTTTGTTATTTCATTTATCTTTTCAATTTGTTCATTTAGCTCATCTGTTGCTAGTTCATATTTAGAGCTTATAAGTATTAATTGATATTTGTCTGTTTTGAATATGTCTTTTATATCATTTGGTAAGATATCTACTGGAGTTGACGTTCCTAGTAGTTTTTCGTAGCTAAGTGTTGTCGTAATTCCGTCTATATTTTCTATTTCTTTGGTCATTTCATTAATTTTATATTCTGGTATGTTTTTGTCGATTAATAGCAGTTCTGTTGTTACTATATCAAATTTTTCCTGTAGTTCGTTATTAGCTTGGATACTTGGTAATGTATCAGGTAGCGATTTGTCTAAATTATAGTAAACTTCTGTATTAGAATATCCATATATCGCAAATGGAAGTATAATTAAAAATGCTACTATTATTGCTTTATAGTGTTTTATATTAAATTCCTTTAACTTATTGAATTTTGGTAAAATTTCTTTGTGTTTTGTTTTTTCAATGGCTTTATCAAATATTAGTAACATTGATGGTAAAATAAATATTACACATAATAGCCCAAATAATACTCCTTTTGCCATTACTATTCCTATGTCTCTTCCTAAAGTTAGGTTCATGCTACATAGTGCTAAAAATCCTGCTATCGTTGTAGTCGCGCTTCCTACTACTGATGTCATTGTTGTTTTTATTGCTTTGCTCATTGCTTCATCATTGTCTTTTGATTTTTCTTTCTCTTCCTTATAACTGTGATATAGGAATATTGCAAAGTCCATTGTTACTCCTAGCTGTAATACTGCACTTATTGCTTTTGTTATGTATGAAATTTGTCCTAAGAATATGTTAGTTCCCATGTTGTAAAGTATTGCTATTCCTATGTTTAGTAATAATAGTATTGGCGCAAAGTATGAGTCTAATGCTAATTGTAAGATTACTAAACATAGTAAAACTGCAATTACTACATAGATTGCTATTTCTGCATTTGATAAGTTTCTTGTGTCAATTAATGCTGCTGACATACCACTTATTTTACAATGTTCGTCTGTTATTTCTCTTAAATTTTTTATGGTTTCCATTGTTGCATCTGATGATATTGCTTCTTTAAAAGTTGCTAAGATTATGGTGCTGTCATCTTTGTATATTTTCTCTTTTATATCATCTGGTATTGTTTCTATTGGTATTGATGTTCCTATTATGTCTGCAATCGATATAACTTTTTGTACATTATCTAGTTCACGGATTTTTTCTTCTAATTTTATTATGTCCTTTGCCTTCATTTTTTCTACAATAATCATTGAAAATGACCCCATGTTAAAGTCGGTTTTCAATATATTTTGTCCTTGTACTGTTTCTACTTCTTCTGGTAGATATGCTAATATATCATAGTTTATTTTTGTTGTTTTCATTCCTATGATTGCAGGCATTAGTAATATTAGTGCAATTACTAAAATTGTTTTTTTGTGTTTACAAATAAACTTTCCTAGTTTTAACATTTATATTTTCCTCCTTTTCACTTGTGTATGTTTTTAGTCTTTAAATACACAGTTTATTAATATTTTGTGAATTACTTATAGAATAATTTATTCTGTAAATAACATTTTGTGACTAACGGTCATTTTATATTATATGATAAAAATGACCAGTAGTCAATATTTTTTAAAAATTTTTTTAAATTATTGACTAAAAGTCATTTATAGTTGTATAATATCTATATATATTATTAATTTATTGTGTTATTTTAATGTATCTGAGGCAGTTTGTTTATTTAAATATTATAATATAAATTTTTTTAAAGGATTTTTTAAATGAAAAAGAAAATTGAATTAGTTGATACTAACAGTAAAGTTGATAAGGAAAATAGACTTTTAGAAGAAGCTTTTAAGTTATTTATGTCAAAGGGTATAAAGGATACCTCTATTCAAGATATTGTTAATAATGCAAATGTTGCTAAAGGTACTTTTTATTTATATTTTAATGATAAATATGAACTTCGTGATGTTTTGATTATTAAACATTCTCAAAAGTTGTTTAATTCTGCTTTAAAAAAGCTTGAAAAAAGTAATATTAATGATTTTTCCGAACAAATTATTTTTATTATTGATTATGTTATTGATGAACTTACTAAAAAACCTTTGCTTTTGCAGTTTATTTCTAAAAATTTAGGACTTGGCATTTATAATAAGTTTATTGCAACTTTACATTCTAATATTAATGATGAAAAAAGTGGTGTTTATGATTTGTTTTTGAAGGGTGTTAGTGAAAATAATATAAAGCTCGAAAACCCAACAGTTACACTGTTTATGATTATCGAGCTTGTTAGTAGTACTTGTTTTACATGCATTTTATATAAAGATCCTCTTCCAATTAAAGAGTATAAGCCTATTCTTTATAAAGAGATTAGAAAAATGCTTGAATTTTAATGATTAGCTTTTAAGTTTATATTTATAAATAATTGAAAGTAAGAAATTTTATACTTATAAACATTTAATATAAAAAGTGGGGAGAAAATATGCATAATATTGATTTGCTTGCATATTTCTCCCCTTTGTTTTGCCTAGACTGCTTAAAACACAGCCACGATGGCTCCAGACTCCTGCCACATTACAATGACCTGATTCCGTCCGCTCTTTACCTCATAGTATTCCTGAACGAACTTCTCAAACTCAAGCCGCTGGTAGCCGAAGTCTTCGATGTTTGTAGCCTTTCGGTTGAACCTGACACTCAGTGTTTCTTTTGCGCCAAGTACCTTGTCGTAGGCGTATTCAACCCATGATACCCAGTTGAATCTTCCTACTATCACGCAGTTACTCAAAGAGATCTGCTTTTTCCGATTTTTGACCATTAGCATCGTCCTTTCTATTAAGTTTTGCTCCTTATTATAATACATTTATATGAAAAAATCAAGTGAAATATGCCTTTTTATTTTATTCTTCAATATTTTCTGCTGTTTCTTTTTTATTTGCTTTGGCTTTTCTATTCTTTTCTTCGTTTTCCATATTTTCTTGTTGTACTCTAATTAGTTCTTCTAATTCTTTTGCTCTATCCTCTTCTGAACTAGGTAATGGAAATTCTTCTAATAGTGCACTTCTATTTTCAGCATCTTTTTTTGCTTGTTCCATTCTTTCTTGTTCTTTTAGAACTTCTGGATCAACTTGTGGTTCTGGTTCTTCCATTTTTTCTGTATTTATGAATGTATTTTGGTAACATTGCATACCAGTTCCTGCTGGAATTAGTTTACCTATAATTACGTTTTCTTTTAATCCAATTAAATCATCTGTTTTGCCTTTTATTGCAGCTTCTGTTAATACTCTAGTAGTTTCTTGGAATGATGCTGCTGATAGGAAGCTTTCTGTTGAAAGTGCTGCTTTTGTAATACCTTGTAGTACTCTCTTTCCTTTTACTTCTCTCTTACCTTCTGCTTTAAGTTTTTTGTTGATTTCTTTTAGTTCATTTATATCAATAAGTGAACCTGGAAGCAGTTTACTATCTCCACTGTTTTCAATTTTAACTCTCTTAAGCATTTGTCTTGCAATAACTTCAATGTGTTTATCGTTAATATCAACACCTTGATTTCTATATACTTTTTGGATTTCTTGTACTAGGTATTCATGAACTCCATCTGGTCCTTTTATTGTAAGAATCTCGTTAGGATTGATTGAACCTTCTGTTATTGGTTCTCCAATTTCTAGTTCTTTTCCATCTGTTACACATAGTTTTGATCCAAATGGTATTGAATATGTTTTGCTGTTATCATTTGATGTTACTGTTACTTGTTTCTTTCTATCTTCTGTTTCAGATATTGAAACTGTTCCTGCAATTTCAGTGATTATAGCTAATCCCTTTGGCTTACGAGATTCGAAAAGCTCCTCAACTCTAGGAAGACCTTGTGTAATATCAGCAACACCTGCAACACCACCAGAGTGAATTGTTCTCATTGTAAGCTGTGTACCTGGCTCTCCAATTGATTGTGCAGCTATTGTTCCTATTGGTTCTCCAATATTTACTTCTTTTCTTGTTGCCATACTCATACCATAGCATTTTGAACAAATTCCATGTTCTGATTTACAGTTTAAAGGTGAACGTACTTCAACTCTTTCTATTCCTACTTCAACTATTTTATCTGCAACTTCCTCACTAATCATAGTATTTATGTCACATAGTATATCTCCTGTATTAGGGTCTTTAATGTCATGTAATGGATATCTTCCTATTAGTCTTTCTTGAAGTGGTTCTATGACTTGATTTCCATCTTTTATAGCATAAACTTCAAGTCCTTCATCTGTTCCACAGTCTATTTCTCTAACGATTATGTCTTGTGAAACGTCAACAAGTCTTCTTGTTAAATATCCAGAGTCTGCTGTTCTTAAAGCTGTATCTGATAATCCTTTACGTGCTCCATGGGCTGAAATGAAATATTCTAGTACATCTAGTCCTTCACGGAATGATGACTTAATTGGTATTTCAACTGTTTTACCTGTTGTACTTGCCATAAGTCCACGCATACCTGCTACTTGACGTAATTGTGATATGTTACCACGGGCTCCTGATTTTGACATCATGAATATTGGGTTCATTTCGTCAAAGTTATTTTGCATTGCGTCTGCAACTTTTTCTGTTGCGTCTTCCCATATCTTTATTACATTTGTATAACGTTCATTATCTGTTATTAAACCACGTGCATATTGTTTTGTAACATTATCAACTTGTTCTTGTCCTTTTTGTAGTAAGTCTTTCTTTTCGTCTGGAACTTTTAAGTCATCAATAGATACTGTCATACCAGCTGTTGTACAATACTTGTATCCTGTTGATTTTATATAATCTAGTAGTTCTGCTGTTCTATCTAGTCCATGTATGTTTATACATCTTCCTATGATTTTCTTAAGCATTTTTTTGTTTACAGTAAATCCTATTTCTGGTTCAAATTTATTTTTAGGGTCTGTTCTATCTACAAAACCTAAATCTTGTGGAATACCTTTGTTATATATGATTCTACCTATTGTTGTTGTACACATTCCATGTGCAGTCTCATTACCTTCTTCATCATATTCTGCCATTCTTACATGGATTTTTGCATGTACTCCAATATCATTGTTTGCATATGCCATTTCTGCTTCATCTGTTGATGAAAAATACATTCCTGCACCTTGTGTTCCTTTTTTCATTGACATTTCAGGCGTATCGTTTTCATCTGCTTCTGCCTCCATTGTTAAGTAATATGCTCCTAAAATCATATCTTGTGATGGCTCTGTGATTGGTGCACCATCTGTTGGTTTTAAAAGGTTATTTGTTGCAAGCATTAAATATCTTGACTCTGCTTGTGCTTCTGGTGATAATGGTAAGTGAATAGCCATTTGGTCACCGTCGAAGTCTGCATTAAATGCTGTACATACTAATGGATGTAATTTTATTGCTCTTCCTTCAACTAGTACTGGCTCAAAGCTTTGAATTCCAAGTCTATGTAGTGTTGGAGCACGGTTTAACATAACTGGATGATCTTTTATAACGTCTTCTAATACGTCCCATACTGATGGGTCAAGTCTTTCTACCATCCTCTTTGCATTTTTTATATTGTGTGCAAGATTTCTTGCTACTAGTTCTTTCATAACAAATGGTTTGAATAATTCAACTGCCATTTCTTTTGGAACACCACATTGATATAGTTTTAATTCTGGTCCTACAACTATAACTGAACGTCCTGAGTAGTCAACACGTTTTCCTAGTAAGTTTTGACGGAAACGTCCTTGTTTTCCTTTTAATAGGTCAGATAATGATTTTAGTGCTCTTCCACCTGCTCCTGTTACTGGTCTTCCACGTCTGCTATTGTCAATTAGTGCATCTACTGATTCTTGTAACATACGTTTTTCATTTCTTACAATTATTTCTGGTGCTCCTAATTCTAATAGTCTTTTTAATCTGTTATTTCTGTTTATTACTCTTCTATATAAATCGTTTAAATCTGATGTTGCAAATCTTCCACCATCTAATTGTACCATTGGTCTTAAATCAGGTGGTATTACTGGTATTACATTCATTACCATCCATTCTGGCTTATTATTTGATTGTTTGAATGCTTCTACAGTGTCTAATCTCTTTATTATTTTTGCCTTTTTTTGCTCACTTACTTTTGTTAATTCTTTTTCAAGCTCTGCTAATAAAGCATCAATATCAACTTCTGCTAATAGTTTTCTAAAAGCTTCTGCTCCCATTTCTGCTTTAAATGTGCCTTCTCCATATCTTTCAATTGCTTCATTATATTCTTTTTCGTTTAATATATCACATTTATGTAACCCTGATGTTCCTGCGTCTGTTACTATGTATGATGCAAAATATATTACTCTTTCAACTGCTCTTGGAGATATGTCAAGCATTAGTGCTATTCTATTTGGTATTCCTTTAAAATACCATATATGTGCTACTGGTGCTGCAAGTTCAATATGTCCCATTCTTTCACGTCTAACTTTTGCTTTTGTAACTTCAACACCACATCTATCACATACTACACCTTTGTATCTTATTCTTTTATATTTTCCACAATGACATTCCCAGTCTTTTACTGGTCCAAATATTCTTTCACAGAATAATCCATCTTTTTCTGGTTTTAGTGTTCTATAATTTATGGTCTCTGGCTTTTTTACTTCTCCTCTAGACCATTCTCTAATTTTTTCATCTGATGCTAAACTTATTTTTATTTGGCTTAAATTTTCTAAATCGTCCACTAAATTTCCTCCTTTACTTCGCTTCGCTCGTAATCCGCGCTTCATGATTTTGTTTTTACAAAATCGTGAAGCAGCGATGTTGCGGATTAATCTAAATTTTAGTCTAAATCATCAAATTCGTCATCGAATTCGTCTTCTTCCTCTAATCCTTCGAAGTTTTCTTCTTCTTCAATTTTTCTGTCCATTTCATCAGATAAAGTGTCTTCGTAATCGTCATCTTCATAATCATCATTTTCGTCTTCAACATCTTCAATGTCGTCTCCACCAGCTAGTTCTTCAATGTAACTCTTTGATAATGATCTAGCATCTGTTACCATTTTTTCTTCTGGCTTTGCATCATCTTGTATTGCATTAAAATCTACTGCGTCTTCAATGTCTTCTTTTAACTCTATCTCTGTTCCTTTGTCATTGTATAGTTCAATATCTAGTCCTAATGCTTGTAGTTCTTTTACTAATACTTTGAAGCCTTCTGGTATCCCTGGTTTTGGAATGTTTTCACCTTTTACGATTGCTTCATAAGTTTTTACTCTTCCTACAATATCATCTGATTTTGTTGTTATCATTTCTTGTAAAGTATAAGCTGCACCATATGCTTCAAGTGCCCAAACTTCCATCTCTCCAAAACGTTGTCCACCAAATTGTGCTTTACCTCCAAGTGGTTGTTGTGTTACTAATGAATATGGTCCTGTCGAACGAGCGTGAATTTTGTCGTCTACTAAATGGTGTAGTTTTAACATATACATTACACCTACTGTTACTGGGTGTTCAAATGCATCTCCTGTTCTACCATCGTATATAGTAGTTTTTCCATCTCTATTTAATCCTGCTTGTTCTAGTAATTCTTGTATTTCATAGTCTTTTGCTCCATCAAATACTGGAACTTCTATTTTCCAACCCAATGCTCTTGCTGCCATTCCTAAGTGTACTTCAAGTACTTGCCCTAGGTTCATACGTGATGGTACACCCATTGGGTTTAATACTATATCAACTGGTGTTCCATCTGGTAAGAATGGCATATCTTCTTCTGGTAATATTCTTGATATAACACCCTTGTTTCCGTGACGTCCTGACATTTTGTCTCCTACTGATATTTTTCTCTTTGTTGCTATATATACTCTTATTACTTCGTTTACTCCAGGTCCTAGTTCTTCTGAGTTTTCTCTAGTGAATATTTTTACATCTACTACTGTTCCTGCTTCACCATGTGGCAAACGTAATGATGTGTCTCTAACTTCTCTTGATTTTTCACCAAAAATTGCTCTTAATAGTCTTTCTTCTGCTGTTAGTTCTGTTTCACCTTTTGGTGTAACTTTTCCAACTAATATGTCTCCTGGTCTAACTTCTGCACCTATTCTAATTATTCCGTCTTCGTCAAGGTCTTTTAATACGTCATCTCCTACGTTTGGTATGTCTCTTGTTATCTCTTCTGGTCCTAATTTTGTGTCACGACATTCACAGTTATATTCTTCAATATGAATTGATGTATATACGTCTTCTTTTACAAGTCTTTCACTGATTAATACAGCGTCCTCAAAGTTATATCCTTCCCATGTTGAAAATGCTATTAGAACGTTTCTTCCTAATGCCATTTCTCCATGATCAGTTGCTGGTCCATCAGCAATTGTTTCACCTTTTTTTACTTTTTCTCCAACTGCTACTATTGGTCTTTGGTTAATACATGTTCCACCATTAGTTCTCTTAAATTTAGCTAATTTGTATTTTTTTACTTCTTCTTGTTTGTTTCTAACTTTAATTTCATCTCCTGAAACAAAGTCAATTACTCCGTCTTCTTCAGCTACTACTGTTATTCCTGAGTCCTTTGCAGCTCTATATTCCATACCTGTTCCTACTATTGGTGTTTCTGTTTTTAATAGTGGTACTGCTTGACGTTGCATGTTTGATCCCATTAGTGAACGTTTTACGTCATCATGCTCTAGGAAAGGTATCATTGCTGCTGCTATTGATACCAATTCTTTTGGTGATATTTCAATGTAGTCTACATCTGATGCTTCTACTTCTTTGAATTCTGTTACTTGTCTAACTTTTATTCTTTTATTTATAAATTTATTTTTGTCGTCTAGTGGTTCTGTTGCTTGCCCTATTGAAAATTTATCTTCTTCTTCTGCTGATAAATAGTCTACTTCATCTGTAACTTTTCCTGTTTTCTTGTCGACTTTTCTGTATGGTACTTCAATAAATCCATATTCGTTTATTCTTGCAAATGAACTTAAAGCTGATATAAGTCCTATATTTGGTCCTTCTGGTGATTCTACTGGACATAGTCTACCGTAGTGTGTATAATGTATATCTCTAACCTCAAATCCAGCTCTTTCACGTGTTAATCCACCTGGTCCTAATGCTGATATTCTTCTTTTATGTGTTAGTTCTGATAATGGATTTGTTTGATCCATGAATTGTGATAATTGTGAACTTCCAAAGAATTCACGTATTGCTGCTGATATTGGTTTTGTGTTTATTAATGCTTGTGGTGTAATTGAGTCTAAATCTTGTATTGTCATTCTTTCACGTACTACTCTTTCTAAACGTGCTAATCCTATTCTGAATTGGTTTTGTAATAATTCGCCAACGCATCTAATACGTCTATTTCCTAAGTGGTCTATATCGTCTATTGTTCCTAGTCCATGGTACAAGTTTAATAAATAGCTTATTGAAGCTATCATGTCTTCTGTTGTAATATTACGTGGAACTAATTCGTTAATTCTTTCTTTTAATGCATCATGTAGCTTATTTTTCTCTGTTGTATCAAGTATACTTTTTAATACGTTGTAGTTTACTAATTCTTTTATGTCTAAGTCTTTTATGTCTATATCAACAAAGTTATTAATATCAACTGTACCATTTCCAATAACTAATATTGAACTTTCTCCACATTTTATTTTTACAGAGTTTATTCCTGTATTTTGAATATTTTTTGCTACTTCTTCTGTAATTTTTTCTCCAGCATCAACTAATATCTCTCCCGTTTCTGGATCAGATATTGTTTCTGTTGATATTTGATTTGTTATTCTTGTTGCTAAACTTAGTTTTTTGTTAAATTTGAATCTTCCAACTTTTGCTAAGTCATATCTTTTAGGATCAAAGAATAATCTGTCGAATAATGTTCTTGCAGCATCAACCGTAGGTAGTTCGCCAGGTCTTAATTTTCTATATATTTCGATTATTGCTTCGTCCATTGTTTTTATTGGATCTTTTTCAATAGTTGCTTTTAATAGAGTTTCGTTTCCAAATAGGGCTAATATTTGTTCATCTTTCTCTATTCCTATTGCTCTTAATAATGTTGTTATAGGTAATTTTCTTGTTCTGTCAACTCTTACATAGAATATGTCATTATTATCTGTTTCATATTCTAGCCATGCTCCTCTTAGTGGCATTACTGTTGATGTGTATAGTTTTTTTCCTGTTTTTGTGTCAAGTGTGTCTGCATAATAACAGCTTGGTGAACGTACTAATTGGCTTACTACAACTCTTTCTGCGCCATTTATTACAAATGTTCCTGTTTCTGTCATAATTGGAAAATCACCAAGATATATTTCTTGTTCCTTGATTTCTCCTGTTTCACGGTTGAATAGTCGTACGTTTACATGTAATTTTGTTGAGTATGTTGCATCTCTTTCTTTTGCTTCTTCTACTGTGTATTTTGGTTTGTCATCCATGCGGTAATCTAAAAAATCAAGTACTAGATTTTTTGAGTAGTCCATTATAGGAGAAACTTCTCTTAATACTTCTCCTAATCCTTCGTTTAAGAACCATTCGTAAGAATCTCTTTGTACTTTTATTAAGTTTGGCATTTCTATGAAATCACCAATTTTAGAGAATGATTTACGTGTGGTTTTTTCGTGTTTTACATCTTTAACCTTTACCAAAGATTTTACCCCCTAAATAGATTAAGCAGAAATGTATATGTGCTGTGAAAAAGTCCCTCTTATCTATATTGTAGTTTTTATTTCTTTTTTTGCCCCTGCTTTAGGCTTAAAAGAGATAATCTTGCAATATGTAATTCCTCTTTTTCATATTTTTATGCAGAACAAAATGGGCTAATTTTGTCATTTTATTTTACTTTCTTTAGGCTTTGGAATGACACTTTTCCTTGACCTAATTGAAGGCAAAAAAAGGCAAATCGATATTTTTACCGATTTT
>CATKDT010000057.1 GCA_949746675.1 uncultured Clostridia bacterium | reverse complement strand
TCCTTCAATGCATATATGATAGTTTTTATTTTTTCGATATTCTCCTTTCTAAAAATTTCTAGCATTCCTTTTGTATAGTTCAGTTCTAGTTGTTGTAATATATTCCTAAATTCTATTTCTTTTTCTTCTGTAAACTCCTCTATTTTGTTTCCTTCGTTATTTATAATATAATTAAATAATCTATCTATCTTATTATTTATATTATTATATTGTACTTTTTGATACATACCCTCTGTATTTTTTATGCCATAGGGGTATGTATTTTTTTCAGTATAGGGTACATCATTTATATAAATTCTTCTTTGGATAATTTCCCTTTTCTCATTTTTTATTATTTTAACTTTTACAAACTCTAGCTTAGAAAGATGAGAAATCCAACTTGATATTGTATGTGCTTGTACTTTAAATAAATTTGCTAAATAAGTATTAGTTGCAAAACAATATCCTTCTTTATTTGCCAATAATGTTATTGTAGCATATAGTAGTTTTTCATTTGCTTTTAGTCCTTCATTGAATAATATTTTAGAATTTAGTATTGCATAATACCCTATATATTTTTCATTATCCATAAAGTTCCTCATTTCTCTATAAATAATTCAAGCAATATATTAATTGCTTGAATTATTGACAACTGTAATTATTATATAGTATTATAATTATGACTCAACTACCAAGATGTAGTATGAGATTCTAAAAACGTCATTGCTAACTAGGGCAATGGTGTTTTTTGCATTATTAAAACTTTATTCTTGGTTTTCTTTAATTCATAATTACTATATAATATTATTTAATTCCTAATCCACCTAAACGTGCATATTTAAAAAAGAATGCTGCACCATTTTGAACAATTTGTAAAAATGTTTTCTTTTCTTCTTTTGAATAATTTCCACTTTCTAAAATTATCTTATAACTTGGAAGTTCAATAACATAAATATCAAATTCATATTTTTTCACTCTTTTAAATGTAATATGAATATATTTCTCTCCATTTTCTTTTTTTCTAATATTAGAAAATACACCTAATGTACCATCAGGATATTTTGCAAATTCATAATTCATTACATTACACTCCTATTATTTAACTATTTAGAATCAATTTTTTTGCTTTCTAATAATAGTTTATCAAAATCCGAATTGATTTTTTGAGTTTTGTTAAACTTTATATATTCACTCTCTGCTTTTTCTTCAGCTTGAATTCTAGAAATTTTTCCATTATCCTTTAAAACATTATATTTTCTAAATTCTAAAAATTCATTTATACTTGTAGCAAACTCCTGCATAGTAAAAGTATTTTCTCGTTCTACTAAATCTTCTATATAATCAAAATATCCTGACACAGCTCTTTCTAATCTTTTTATTTGTGTTTCACTTAGATAATTCTTAGCAATCATTACATCTGATTTTAGTATTCTTCCTTTTGGTGAGTGTTTCCAAGTTGTTAATCCCATATTTTCTTTTTTTGCATCTGCTTTATTATAAATTATTTCGGCTGCAGTACTACCAGTTATAGCATAATGAAATTTATTTTGAACCATTGCATAAAAGTTATGTGCTTCATTAGAGTTTTTATCGTAATCTATACTACATTCAGCAAAAATATCTGTAATTTGTTGCCATATTCTTCTTTCACTTGCTCTAATTGAACGAATACGCTCTAAAAGTTCTTTAAAATAGTCTTTTCCAAAAACATTTTCCACATTTTTTAAACGGTCATCGTCTAGTACAAAACCTTTTGTCATATATTCTTTTAAAACTTTGGTAGCCCATATTCTAAATTGTGTAGCTCTTTTAGAATTTACTCTATATCCAACTGCTATAATAACATTTAGGTTATATACTTTTACAAGTTTGTCAGAATTTGGAATGTGCAATTTTTGCACATTGCTTTCTTCTTCTAATTCTCCTTCGTCAAATATATTTTTTATATGTCTTGTAATTACTGTTCTATCCTTCTTGAATAAGTTTGCTATTAATTCTTGTGTTAGCCATAAGTCATCATTAATTAGCATTACTTCAACTTTTACATCATTATTTTCATCTGTATACATTATAAATTCCTTTTTAATGATATCGTTTTCCACTTTTTCACCTCCAAATACTTTCTAGTTTTGTTATTTATTATCTTTATATCATAAAATCAATGTTTTAACAATGTTATTATATAATTTTCTGCGTAGATTTTATATAAAGCTTGTCCATTCTCACATTTCCAATATATTAATTTGTAGATAAGTAGTAGTATCCTAAAATGAACGCAGGCCATGGTCCTTCAATCCATCTCCAAGAATTACAAGGACAGAATATTGATAATGGTCCATACATTCTCTCATATCTATCATACGCAGTTCTATATTGATTAGCATAATCAGTATGAAGTTTTATAGCTTTTTCATCAGTTGGATGCGTGTCTAAATATAGTGCTAAATCATTAATTGCAAAAGCTAAAGACTGAAGCTTTTTCATTAATTCATCTTGTGATAAATCACAGTCATCATTGCTTGTTACACAGTTGTAATACATTATACCCTCCTTTTATCGATTTGCCTGATTAGGGCATCTTCCTTCATTTTGTGTCATTCTTCTTAAATATTCTGCTTCCTCCATGTTTTGACAAGGTTCATAAGGACTTACTAACTCTGGAAATAAAGTTCCCATTTTTAGTGCACATTCTGGTTTGAAGGTTTCATTCATTTGTTGAATTGGCACATAACTTTGACCATACATAAAATTTGTTGGAAATACCATCTGGTCTTTAAAACCACATTGACACTTTTCTTGTGGATTATTACTTTGTGGTGTAGTATTATTTTGTATTATTGGTTTATTACAACCACAATTACCTCTGTTTCTGTACATCATATCCTCCTTTTTGATTTATACTACATATTATGACTACTGTGCTTATTTTGTTACATTATTAAGTTTGCTATACTTTTGGAATATTATAAATTATTTTAGTTTTTTATATTGAAATATTGTCCTTTTAGTGGTATTATTACTAAACAAAAAAGTATAAAACCAGTAATAAATGAATACTGAAAGGAAGGTAATTATAAATGTTTGCCAAAGCTTTTACGCAGATACTCCTTGCAGTGGTATTGGTATTTTCTTCATTTCCAACTTACAATGCTTATGAAGTTACTACCAGTGTCTCTGTTGTAACCAACTCTACTGAGAACACCTGCGAAACACAAGATTTTACTCCTTCGATACTTATTGGCAATCTCTACTACTATAATCAATTAAATGATACAGAAAAACGGTTATATGATGATTTAATCAACTCCACTGGCAAATTTCTCAAGGGTGAAGATATCACTTTAACTCTTTGCTCCTATGATGCAAAAGACAAAAAAAGCTACCTTGAATACTACTACTTCGTGAAGCGAGTAATTAAAGCATATACCTACGACAATCCTGAGGCAGTTGTGTGGTTTGAAAATTATAATCGTACATACTATATTGCTGACAGTAAAGATTATGTGTATATGAAACTTACACCTAAAACTCCTTCAGAAGCTACTTCAAATCTAAATGCAAGCAATATTGAGAAGGAGCTTACTGCACTGCATAACACCGCAAAAGACTTTGTGAAAACCTTAACTGGCACAGACTCTGAAAAAATAGAACAAATTAATAAGTGGATTATTGATAAAGTCTCTTATGATGAAACTATTTCTTTACCTGATAGAGACAATATATATGGTCCACTTATGAAGGATGAAGCAATTTGCTCAGGTTACTCATATGCATTTAAATATCTTGCTGATTTGGCTGGATTAGATGTTATATATGTAACTGGAAAAGCATATGACTCTACTAATAACACTTTTATACCTCATGCTTGGAATTTAGCCTGTGTTGATGGAAATTGGCTTTTGGTCGATGTAACATTTAATGACTCAGCTGGAACAAAGTATTTACTAATTAATCCTAAAGACGATATTCATTTTTTGGATACTGCGTACAAATTTACTTATCCTAAATAACAAACTGGCATCCCCCGAATGTAATTGCATTCGGGGGATTGACTATAAATATAAAAAGAAAGCTTTTATATAACAAAAACTTTCTTCTTACTTTTATCTTGTTGACTTTAATCTTAAATATCCTAGTTCTTCCCAACTATTATATGCTAAATTTATTTTAAATAATAGTACTGGTTTTGGGCCTGCTCTATTTTTATCAATAACACATGAATAATATCTAACATCAGGATCATTATATCTTTGAAGTGGATATGTTTTATCAAAAGTGTCTTCTAATGAAAATTCGTATCTATCTAAATCTTCATTATGAATTTGTTTAAATAATGACAAATTATCAAGTACTTCCTTTACAGTTCTACTAACAGCCATATCAGCAACACTTAAATTAACAGGATTTGTTTCAGTTTCACGTAGTTGCAAAGTTGAGCCTATATACATTCCATAGTTTTGTGCTAAGTTTGATAGAATTGTTGCTGTTTTCTTAAGTTCTTCTCCATTCCCTATGTTATCAATATCAGTTTTCATTGTATCATAAAATACATAATGCACTTTTTCTTTGTAATAATAATTCATTATAACTTTCTTAAGTTCTTCGTTTGTGTGATCTGTTATATCAATAAAATGAATTGAATTATATAGTGAACTATTAAACCAATTAGTTATTTTTATTACATCATTAAATTCTGTCGAATTTTCTCTAACTCTATTTATAAATTCTGCTTGACTTTCATTTTCTCTTCTAAGTATAAATCCATCTTCATCTGTTTCAACATTTTTATCTGGATCTTTTCTATATTTGAAAGATAATAATTGGTTTTCTGATACATGTACTTTTTTTCCGTGAAGCTGTTGAATTATTGGACTATTTACAATAGTTGTTATTAAACATAATTTCATCTTCTCTTCAGACATTTCATTAGAAATTATTAATACTTTCTTTTGATGAACTAAAGCAATATGTGCTGCCAAATTTATAACAAACCTACTTTTACCGTAGTTTGAAGGCATTGCAAATGATGCCGTTTCACCTAGTCTAATTCCCTTATAGCTTTCTGTTAATATAGGAAATGGCAAACTCAATCCATTTTTTAAAGTATTATCTCCCTCAACTAAAAAGTCTGTTAAATTATTATTTAATACTGCTCTTTTAAACTTTTGTGTAATTACAACTTGATTAGCTGCATCCTCTACATCTTCTGGCGTCATATTATTATATAATTCATAATTCATTATATCAATTATTTTGTTTTGAAGTTCTGTCACAGGATAGTTCAAATAATTCTTTCTTAATATAAATACCTTTCTTAGTTCTCTGTATATGTCTTCTAATCTTAACTTAGAATTTACAAATTCTAATTGAATTTCCTTTTTAGTTTCATATAATTCCTGTGTTTCTCTCGAAAAGTTGAATTTTTCTTTTATCTGGGTTGGTGCGTATCTTTCACCATCTGTAAATAATATCTTTTTATATATTTCTAACATCATATCATCTGAAAAATAGCAATCTTCAAATGCAAAGTTAAATATACTAATTGCTTTTATCTGATTTAAAATCAAGCCAATGTATATTTTTTCAAGTTTTGTATCTCCCAATTTTCCAGGATACTCAAATGTATTCTTTTCTTGGTTATTTTCTTGAACTATTTTCCCTAACTCTTGAGCTGTTACTCTTTTCTCTTCTATAATTGGCTCTTCTATTTCTTTGTCATCTTTGTTTAAAAATGCTTCACTTATATTAGGATTTGGAACATCTTCAATATTTGAAGTTAATTGATTTAATACATTAGAAATGTTTTCTTCATTGTTCATATTTTATATCATTCCTTCCTGAAGGTACAAATTAGAATAATAATTTCCATATTTTAGATATCATTCATTCTTGTTCTTTCATTCTTTAGTTATCTATAATTTTAATTTCGAATTACAAAGATTAGCTGAATTTAGTTAAAAATTCAGCTATCTATTATTGCATATTAAATTATATTCTCATTATTCCACCGAAAGTAATACTTTCTTTTTCTTTTGGTAGTATTGGATCTCCTCCAGCAAAAACAACTAAGTCACCTTTTTCAAGTATTCCTTGTTTTTCTAGCTCAAGTATTCCTTGTGATCTTGTTTCATTTATTGTTGATTTTGCTTCAACATAGATTGGTGTTACATTTTGTGATAATGATAATTTATGATATGTTTTTTGATTATCTGTTATAGCAATGATTGGGCAAGCTGGTCTTAATCCTGATATCATATTAACAGTATTTCCGCTATGTGTATATGCTACAATTGCATCTGCTTCTATACCTTTAGCTGTCATACAAGCTATATATGCTTTATTTTCTTTTATATCATTCTTCTTTAATACTTCTCTACTTTCAAATCTCTTCCAGTAATGTAAGTCTGCTTCAACACATTTTGATATCTTTACCATGTCTATAACACATTCTACTGGATATTTTCCAAGAGCACATTCTCCTGAAAGCATTATAGAACCTGTCATATCATATACAGCATTTGCTACATCTGATACTTCTGCTCTTGTAGGTCTTGGGCTACTTGTCATTGATTCTAACATTTGAGTTGCAACTATAACTGGTTTACCAACTTCATTACATCTCTTTATAAAACGTTTTTGAACTACTGGTACTTCTTCTAATGGTATTTCAACACCCATATCACCACGAGCTACCATTATACCATCAACTAATTCAAGTATTTCTTCAAAATTATCAATTCCTTCTTGGCTCTCAATCTTAGCTATTATTCCAACTTCTTGACCGCCATTGTCATCAAGTAATTTTCTTATTTGATTAACATCATCTGCTCTTCTTATGAAAGATGCAAATATAAAGTCAAACCCTGCCTTTACACCTTTTGTTATATCATCAATATCTTTTGGAGCTAAAGCTGGTTGTTCTAGTTTTACACCTGGAACGTTCATTGTTTTTCTTGAACCTAATCTTCCTGTATTTTTAGCAACACAGTAAATGTCTTGATCTTTTATCTCTTTTACTTCAAATTCAATTGCACCGTCGTCAACTAATATTGTTGAACCTGGTTTAACATCTTGATATAAATTTTTGTAGCTTATTGTTGTTTTTGTATTATTTCCAATTATATCATCATGAATAAATACAAATTCTTGTCCTTCATTTATTACTACTTTTTCATCTCCTGATTCTAGTTTTCCAGTTCTTATTTCTGGTCCTTTTGTATCAAGACACATAGCTATAGGTAGATTTAGCTTTTCTCTACATCTCTTTATTGTATCAATTTTTTCTGCGTTTTCTTCATATCCACCATGTGAAAAGTTTATTCTACATACATTTAATCCTGCATTCATTAAATTTGTAAGCATTTCTTCACTTTCACTAGCTGGTCCTATTGTTCCTATTATTTTAGTTTTTCTAAAATCTTTCATTATTTTTCGTCCCTTCTAAATTTATTTTTTAAAGCAAATTTGATTATATCACTACTCTACTTAAATTTCAATATTTTTTCTCAAAAACTTATTATTCAGTAATCCATTTTATTAAATCTAGATTCATAGTGTCAGCAATCATATAATTTTTAGGTATTACTCTAAATGTATACCCATAGTCTCCACCTGATTTTAGTTCAATTTTTGCTGAATATTTATGTTTTCCATTTTCTTCTCCAGCATACTCCATTTCTGTAATTGTTATATCTTCAACAATTCCGTTTTGAGTAATTTTTCCATAAAATACTTGTGAAGTTATATCTTCTGGCTTTATTAATTCATTTGGTAATTTAACTTCACATCCTACTACAATCTTATTTCCTGCATCAATTTCAATATCATTGTAATTTGATGGATTTTGTGTTATCTTAATTCCTTCAAAATTTTGTTTTATTTTATGTTTCCACTCGTTTAATACTGATACTTCATTTAGATCTCTATAATTTTTAGTTAAATCACATAATGGTATATACATTTTACGTAAATAATCTTCAAGCATTCTCGTTGTACTGTATTCTCCTGAATTTGATGCTATAGTATTTTTCATCATTTCTACCCATTTTTCAGAATAGCCTTTTTCATTTTTATTATAATATAATGGGAGTATTTTATTCTCAAGTGTATCATAAATACTTTGTGCATCAGCATCATCTTGTTCATCATAACTCTTATATTCTGCATTTGTTCCAATAGCCCAACCATTTTTTTGGTTGTATCCTTCTGCCCACCAGCCATCAAGAACACTAAAGTTAATTACACCATTAGCTGCTGCCTTCTGTCCACTAGTTCCTGAAGCTTCAAGTGGTCTACGAGGGTTATTAAGCCAGATATCAACACCTGATACTAAATACCTTGACATACCTATATTATAATTTTCAAGCACAAATAGCTTTCCTTTAAATTGTGGCTTTAGTGATAATTCATGAATATATTTTATTAGATCTTGTCCTTCTTTATCTTTTGGGTGTGCCTTTCCAGCAAATATAAGTTGGATTGGCATATCTTTTTGATTAAATATTTTTGTTATTCTTTCTAAATCTCTAAATATAAGTGTTGCTCTCTTATATGTTGCAAACCTTCTTGCAAATCCTATTGTTAAAGCATTTGGATTAAGATTTTCAGTCATAGAACTTATATCTTCATATGAATAGTTATATTGACGTAGTCTTTCTGTTGTTGATTTCTTTACAAGCTTTAACATTTTTTCTTTTCTAGATTGGTGAACTTTCCATAATTCTTCATTAGGTATCTTATATACATCTTTCCATACTTCATTATTGCTTATATTATCTTGCCAATATGGTCTCATATACTTATTATATAACTCTTTAATTGTTGGTGCTACCCATGAACAAGTATGTATACCATTAGTTACATAATCAATAGGTGATTCATTTGGTGGAACATTTGGCCATACATCTCCAAACAATTCTCTTGAAACTGCACCATGTAGCTTACTTACGCCATTTTTCTTTCCAGCAATTTTAAGTGCTAGTATTCCCATATTAAACCCAGAAGATAAGTCATCTCCTTCTTTCATTCCGAGTTTCAAGAATTCCTCTTTTGATATTCCAAGTTTGTTCCAATATCCATCAAAATATTTTTCAACTAATTCCATTGGGAAAATATCATTTCCTGCTGGAACTGGTGTATGTGTTGTAAATACTGTCATTGATGATACTATATCTCTTGATATTTCAAATGAAACTTGCTTGAATTTTATAATATTTTTCATTAATTCTATTAATAAAAATGCTGAGTGACCTTCATTCATGTGATAAATTGTAGGCTCTGTTCCTAGTGAATACAGCAAGTTTACACCACCCATTCCTAGCACAATCTCTTGCCTTATTCTCATTTCTTGATCTCCACCATAAAGATTAGTGGTTATGTCTCTAAATTCTTCTGGATTTTCGTCAATGTCAGAGTCCATTAAATATAATTTATTTCTTCCAATATTTATTTGCCATACTTTAAGGAATAATTCTTTTCCATGCGTAAGTAAACGTACTAATAAATCCTTCCCTTCCTTATCTTTTACAGGATTTAAAGGTAGTAAGCTTAAGTCTACATCTTTATATATTTGTTCTTGCTGTCCTTGTCCATTTATTTTTTGATGGAAATATCCATGTTTATATAAAAGTCCTATTCCAGTTAGAGGAATGCCCATGTCACTAGATGATTTCATATGGTCTCCTGATAATATTCCAAGACCACCTGAATAAATTGCTACTGTTTCATCAAGTCCATATTCTGCTGAAAAGTATGCAATTGTGTCGTTTGTATTATTAGGATATTTTTTTGAAAACCATGTTGACTTTGTTGTCATATAGTCTTCAAAATCTTTTACAACTTTGTCATATTCTCTTAAGAATTCAGTATCATTTGCTGACCTTTCAAGTACTTCTTGTGATACTAATCTTAAAAATTGTATAGGATTTTTTTCACATTTTTCCCACAAATCATTATCCATTTGTTTGAATAATCTTAAATATTCTGAATTCCATGACCACCAAACATTATATGATATGTCATATAACTTTCCTATTCTTTTTGGAAGTTGTGGTCTTACAGTAATTTTGTTAAATACGTAAGGCATATTTATTCCTCCTTTGTTATTTCAAAAACCTTATCTTTCAGTTCATATTTTGTCTATTATATTATCACCTAACTAATTTAATTTGTCAATAAATTTTTTGTTTTTTGTAGAAAATTTTTGTGAATTTTTTTATTGTTTTTTTTTCATGTTTTTTTGTAATAATTTAGAGATAAAAATTAGTTTTTTTATTACTAATATTTATCTCTTCTTTGTATTATAATTATCTTTTATAATTTACTATCTTATATATGATTTATTAATATCTTTTGATTTTTAGCTTATCTACTTTATACCTATATAATAGTACCAATATCCTCCAATATGTCCATTCTTTGGATATCTTTCTAAATTTGTTTCTTGTAGCTCTTCTAATTTTGTTGTTCCTTTAGTTGGCTCTCCTAATACTTTTCTTTTATAGTATTCATATTCATCAACAAAATCTCCATTTAAAATATATCCATAATATTTACAACTTCTTCTATAGTATAAATACTTACCACATAAATTATAGTAAGTTGGTCCTCTTCTGTTACTATATAAAATACTACTATTAAATGTACCGTGTTTCACTATTAAATCCGACTTTCCACATCAAATCCATAAACATTTGCTCCAGGACTATCATTCTTCTTATGTTGAATTACAAATTCTCCTTTTACCATCTCCCATCTTTGAGTTTGAATTATATCCCATTTTTCCCAAAGATGTAATTTAGTCCTAGCTTTTACGTATTTTTTACTTATGTTCCCTAAATTATCAATTGCAACTACAAAACATTCTTTATTTTCTACCATTTCGCTTCCATTCCATATGTGTATAGCTGTTCCTTTTGTTGTTTCTTGTGTATCTACTTTTATGTCATCCACATAAAACTCATATTTTGCTATTCCACTTTTATTATCACTTGCTGTTGCTGTTAATGTAAATGATGAGTCTGTAGTTGGTGTTGATGTTAACTCTACCGTTGGACCTTCATTGTCAAAATTAAATCCTTCACTTACACAGATATTTGTCTTTCCTGTTTCTGTTGTTAATAATATCCACAAATAATATGTTCCTGTAAAATCCTTGCCTGTTACTATGTTGTCGCTTGGGCAAGTTTCCATAAATTCTGTTTCTGATGGTGGATTAGCACTGCTTGTTGTCCATTTATACTTTAAGCTTGTTACTCTTTCTCCTGTTTCTTTTATTATTATTTGTGTTGAATGTCGCTTTTTCCATTCTGTACTTCCATTTGGTGAGAATTCTACTACTGGTACTATTCCTGTTACTTCTACAGTTGTACTTGCCATTAAGTCTCCATATGCTTTTATTGTGTATTTTCCATTCTTGTTTACCGTAAATGGCTCTGTTATTTCTGTTTTTACATTGTTATATGTCTTTGTTAGCGTTTCTATTTTTTCTCCTGCAAACCATATCTCTATTTTGTTTATTCCATTTTTCTCTTCTAGTGCTGTGACTGTAAAGCTTGCTGTTCTGTAATCATTAGCTAATACTGGTTCAGTTGCAGTAACTGTAGGAAATAATAGGTCTTCTGCTTTTCCTAGGTAACGACCTATTTTGGGTACACTTCTATCTAGTTCATAGGCATATTCTCCAATTATAGCTACATCACCTTTTACATCTGAACCTGGTATTTCACTTTTTATTAAGTTATCTAAG
>CATKDT010000056.1 GCA_949746675.1 uncultured Clostridia bacterium | reverse complement strand
TGGTGAGCCAGAAGGGAGTCGAACCCCCGACCCACGGCTTAGAAGGCCGTTGCTCTATCCAACTGAGCTACTGACTCATAATATTGAACACTGATTATAATAACACAAATTTATTCCAATGTCAATATGTAAAAGATGGATTTTTTTGTTTTTTTAAGTTGCCCAATTTTCAGTTTCTTTTCCTATTTTTTAGAATTTTATTATCTTATTATACATTTTTATTGCGTAGTTGTCTGTCATTCCTGAGATATAGTAGATAATTGCTTTTATGTAGTCTTTTTCATTATTCATATCAAATAATACTTTGTTCTTATTGTTTTCTTCTCTTTCTAAGTTCCAATAATTTTTTAGCCATTTATCGAAGTCGTCAATTACTGAAAAATAATTTTTTTGTATTTTTGTTTTGTTGTGGTAACCTTCTTTTAGTACTTCGAATATCTTATTTATTATAAGTTCAAAGTATTTGTGTGATGCTATTAGTTTGTCTGATAAATATATGTTTTGATAATTGAATTTTTTTATCTTGTTCATTTTATCAAACGTTTTTCCTGAAAAACATAATCCTTTTTCTACTGATGAATTCATACATAAATCATAAACTAAGTCATTTACAATATTAGTATTGTTTATTTTTTGATTCTTATTTATTTCTAGTAAATTATATAGTTCTTCTAGCTTTCCATCTAGTATTCCTAAGGTTATTGCGTCTGCGATGTCTCTTCCTAGATATGAAATCTTATCTGAAATTTTTACAACACAGCCTTCCCAAGTGTATGGTGCATATTGATTTGGTGTTTTGTAATTTTCTAAATTAATAAATTCGTCTCTAGGTTTTATTTGGTTCTCATCTATTTCACCACAGTGTGATACTATTCCATCTCTAACAGCATAAGTTAAATTTAAGTTTTGCATATTTCCTTCTGGATCTTCTAAAGTTTCTATTTTATCTACTGTATCTAAGCCATTTCTTTCATGCCAAAAGCCCTCTCCTAATTCACTTTTTGAAATAGAAGATAATATTTTTTCTCCCTGATGACCAAATGGGCTATGTCCTATATCATGTGCAGTTGCTATTGCCTTTGTAAGTTCTATATTTAGTCCCAAATATTTGGCTATTGTGTAACTAATAGATTCTACAAGCATTACATGCTCTGTTCTAGTACATATATGGTCATCTTCTGGTGAGAAAAATACTTGAGTTTTGTGTTTTAAGCGTC
This sequence comes from uncultured Clostridia bacterium, assembly GCA_949746675.1. Lineage (GTDB taxonomy): Bacteria > Bacillota > Clostridia > TANB77 > CAG-508 > CAG-793. The sequence goes on along the minus strand of CATKDT010000056.1, from coordinate 14,008 downwards.
TATAACTTCTACTATGAATTACTCTTGTATAATCTCTTTCAAATTCTGTACGCATATCAGTATTTCTGTTATATAGTACTTTTTCCCTACTTATACTATTTTTCCACTTTTCATTATTACTTGTTGTTGCAACTTCTTTTAATATTCCTTGCACTTTAGTTCTCCTTTTAAAAATTATACTCCCTCTCTATTGACTAGATTTTTGTTGTCTAATTTTATTATCTATGTACGATTATACTTTATTTGTATTTCTAAGTCAATAGTTTCTGCGAAAGTTTGTTCGCATTAAGTGTTGACTTTTTTAAGTTTTTGAGTATAATATAAGATAATAAATTTATGGATGGATATTAATATGAATGTTGTTGGTACTATGTTTTTTAAAGATAATAAATTATTAATTGATAAACCTAGAAAGCGTTCTACTTATCAAATGATTGGAGGTAAGGTTGAAAATAATGAAAGTCCTATTGAAGCTGCAATAAGAGAGTGTCATGAGGAGCTTGGAAGTAATGTAGTTTTTGATGAAAATGCTTTTGAATTAGTTTTGGAATTTGATGAGATAGCTACAAGTGATGGTATTACTCCTATTCATTTTTATGTTTTTCAATATAATGGTGTTCTTAGTGGAACACTTCAAACGTCTGAAGAGATTGAGAATTTTTTATGGTATAGTTCTTCTTATGGAACTTGTATTTTGTCAAATACATTAAAAAACGAGGTTGTACCATATTGTTTAGAAAATAATTTAATTACATAGTTTTTTATTAAATTTTGTTGATGTTTTTATGATATTAGTTTAGATTTGAAAAGTGGGAGATTTTGTTATATGGATAAATATATTGATTTTAAAGAGTTTGTTGATATTGATAAATTAAAATTTGTTGCTAATGAAATACGAAATGGTAAAATTGTTGTATTTCCTACTGAAACCGTTTATGGAATTGGTACAAATGGACTTAATGAAATTTCAGTTAAAAAGTTATATGATATAAGAAAAAGACCTATTAATAAGCCTATTAGCTTGCTAGTTTCTGATATTAGCATGGCTGAAAAATACACTAAGTCTATAAGTGATATTGAGTATAAAATTATGAGTGCTTTTTTTCCTGGTCCACTTACTATTGTTTTGAGGAAGGATGCTATGGTGCCTAATATTACTACTGCTAATAGTGACTTCGTTGGCATTCGCATTCCTGAAGGAAATATTGCACGAAAGCTTGTTTCTTATTCTGGTGTGCCTATTGCAGCTCCTAGTGCAAATATTGCTGGACATCCTAGTGGTACTAATATTGAAAGTATTATAGCTGATTTTAATGATACTGTTGATTATTTTATTGATAGCGGTAACAGTAAGCTTGGACAAGCTTCTACTGTTGTTAAAGTTGAAAATGGTGTACCTGTTATTTTGAGGGAAGGTAATATTTCTTTAGAGGAGATTAAAAAAGTGATTTTATAATAAATAGTTTTACTATTATGTAGTATTTTATAGTTTTCCCATTTTTTGTAAATAATTGTTGTATCTATCCATAATCATTATGCTTAGCTAGTCAAAAAGAAAGTGCAGTGCTTCTCACATTAACTGCACTTTCTTTTTTATAAGAAAATAAGTTAGAAAAATAATTCATGTTTTTTACTAATTTCCTCTAGCTATTATTTGATTATGAGGTGAATATGTGTCTCTTGAGATTACTTCTCTTGAGATTTCTTGACCATCTTTTTTTAGAATTTTATAGGTTACTGACCTTGCTCCATTTGAGCCTGCTTGAATTACTTTTGTTTGACCACTTACAAGACTTCTGTCATTTGTGTATGTTGTTTTGTATGGTACTGTTCCTGTTCTGTATGAAAGTATTTCCACAGTACAGTCGTTATCTTGCTTTAGTCCAAAGATTTTTATTGTTACATTTTTGTTATGTGTTGTTGCTACTATTCTTATTGCATAATTTCTATTATTTTTAAATTTGAAGTCTGGTCCTCCCCATGATACTGTTGCGTCTGCTCCTATTGGTACATATCCTACTGTGAACATGTGATTTGTACGTGCTACTATTTCAAGATTTGCTCTAAGTACACTGTTATATAATGTGCTTGATACTTGGCAAATTCCGCCTCCTACTTCATTTACTGTCTTTCCATTTACATATGCTCCTGCTTCTCTAAATCCTGCAGCTACTGTACGTTTTCCAACTGTTCCATTGTAAGAAAATACTTCTCCTGGCATTAATACAGTTCCATTTATTTTTGCTGTTGCTAATGCAATATTATTTGATCTATTTGCTCCACTTGAAGAATAATTTGTTGTATATGTTGCAAGTAAGTCTGGAAATGCTTCTGCTCCAATTGAGTCAGTTGTTACTTTTGGATATAATGTTTTTAAACTTATTGTATAGCTTTCTTTGTTTTCTGCTATTTGTTTTTTTGCTTCTTCCATTGATATTGCAAAGTCTATACCGTTTTGAGATGCTGTAATTTTGTATGGGTTTGTTGTGTATGTTGCATCTTGTGGTTTTTTATAAATTTCATTATGAATTTTTTCAATGTTTATTTCTTCTCTTTTTGCCATTAATACCGGGATTTCAATTTGTTCTGTGCTATATTCATGACTCATAAGTTTGCTGTCTATCAAGTTTTTTAATTCATCATAATTTACTACATATCCATCTTTGCCTGGTGTGATCTTTAATTCATTTCCTTCAATATTGTATGTTGGCTCTTTTTTACCGTCTTTGAAGCTTTCGTTGATATGTGGTATTGTTTCTTTTAAAGCCATTTCATTGTATATTAGTTTTAAATTTATGTCTGTTTTCTTTAGCTTTTGACTTAATATTGCAAAGTTATTTTGTATTATATTGCCGCTTCTTCCTATCATGTATGCTTGATTTATGGCGTTTTCTACATCAAAACCTGCATCTATTGAACGTGGTGGAAGCATATAATTTTCGTCCCCATGTTTCATTATAATTTCAGTAGTTAGCCTCTCAGCTAAATGTGTATTTAATTTTTCTCTTGCCTCTTCAACAGTTAGATTTGATATGTCAACTCCTAATATGCTAATATTTTTTAGTATTTTGTTATTGTTTATGTTGAGAAGCGCAAATATCGTACAAAATAATGTAATTAATACTAATATTATTATTAATATTATTGTACTTACTTTTGAGGCTCCTTTTTTAGGTTTTTTATTTTTTTCTTTTTGGTACTCTTTTATTATGTCTTCTGCTTGTTTGAAATATTTTGCCTCTTCTTCAGTTAATACATTATTCTGCTTCCTATAAAGTATTGCATTCATTTCTTTTCTCCTAATAATATATATTATGTTAATTAAAATTTATGTTGCTTGTCTATATATTATCTATTTTTCGTACATAAATAAATCTCCTAATGGTTTTCCTTCATTTATTCTTTTTATAGCCTCTGCAAATAATGGTGCTATTGATACTACTTTTATTTTATCTATTCTTTTTTCATTTTCTACTGGGACTGTGTTTGTAACTACCACTTCTTCTACTGGTGCTGCTTCTAACTTTTTAATTGCATCTCCTACTAGTATTCCATGGGTTGCTCCCGCATATACTGCTTTTGCTCCATTCTTTTTGCATATATTTATTGCTTCTACAAGTGTTCCCCCTGTGCTAATTTCATCATCAAATATTAAGGCTGTCTTTCCTTCTATGTTTCCTATTATATTGGTTGCTACTGCATTATCGTTATTGTCTGCTCTTCTTTTATCAATTAATACCATTGGGCAATTTAGAAAGTTTGAATATTTATATGCCTTTTTTGAACTTCCTGCATCTGTTGCAACGACTACTATATCTTTTAAATTTTTGTTTTTGAAATAATCTACTAGTAAGTAGTTGGCTGTAAGTCTATCACAGTTTATTTCAAAGTATGCTTGTATTGCTGAATTGTGTAAATCACATGTTATTACTCTATCTGCTCCAGCTGTTTCAATTAGTTTTGCTATTAATTTCGCAGTTACTGGTACTCGTGGCTGATCTTTTTTGTCTGATCTTGAGTATATAAAATATGGTAGTACTACTGTTATTCTTCCTGCTGATGCTCTCTTGGCAGCTTCTATTGTTATTAATAATTCCATTACTCTTTCGTTTACTGGTGGTTCTGTTGTTTGTACTATGTATATGTCCTTTTCTCTAACTGATTCTTCAAATTGTACAAAGTTATTGTCATTTTTAAATTTAAATGACTGTTTTTTTCCTAATGGTAGCCCTAAGTTATCACATATTTCTTGTGCAAATCCTTCTGCTGTATTGCAAGCAAAAATTTTAATATTATTCATATTTTTATTCCTTTCTTGGTATTTGCTTTTTGTGAAGAGCATCTTTTTGTTTTAACCTTGTTTAGTATATCAATATTAACATGAATTTTCAAGGTTTTTCGACATATTTTATTGTTAATTAATTTAATTCTTAAAGTATTTTTAACCATTTTAAGAGAATATCTTATCTAGATATCCTCTTTGTTAATTTATTATTCTGTTAACACCTTTCTATAGTATATCATTTTTATTGCAAACTCTATTTTATTTTTTCTTTTACTCCAATTTCTTCAACTACATCATAAGTTACTATTATGTTGTAATAGTCTTCAAATTCATTAATTTCTGTGTTTTTATCAATTATATCTCCCATTAATAGTTTATATACCTTTTCTTCTATAATCTTCTCCCCTATTTCTTTTGCTTCATTGTAGTTATGGGGCTTTGTTATTTCGTTTAGTTCATTATTCGTGGTTTTTATAAATTCAACTGGTATATAAAAGTTTGAAAATAATGTTAGTTTTTTACTAGTACTTTCTGTATCATATTTATCAAATTTTGATAATCTTTTGTATAAATTAAGTCGAAAGTTGTTGAATTTTATTGAATATCTTTTTTCTGTATTTCCTGTTGGCTCTCGTATTACTTCATTTTTTTCAACTTTTTCTGTTAGTGAGTATTTTATTTTTGCTTTTGCTGAACCATTACTGTTTACATAGTATTTGTCAGTATGTTGTCCTTCCATCCATCCTGCTATTAGTATGTCACCTTTTTTTACTTGCTCTCCCGCTTCTACCATTACTGTTCCATTTTGTGCAATTACTTTTACAATTTCTCCATCTTTACTTGCAACAATATTACTAAATTCATTCTCATCTATTATTTCTGGTTTTTCTTCTGCTTCAACTACTTTTATAACTGCATTAGTTCCTTTTAGTTCTATTCCTATCCATGCTATGTCAGATCGTGCAAGTCTTATTTTATTTACTATTTCTTCAACTTTTACACTTTTCTTTAACATTCCTATTTTTAGTCCGCTTTCTTTTACTTCTTCATAGATTTCGTTGATGTCTATTTTTTCTGTTCCATGTATTTCTATGTTCCATACAAATTTTGATAATGTGAATAATGCTACTCCAAGTATTAGTAATGCTATAAAAAAAGATTTTCTCTTTTTATATTTTTCTATTAAAAAAGGTACTCCTTTTTGGCTTTTTACTGTAATTTTACATTGATGTTTTTCTGCAATTTGCTTAGCTTTCTCTAAATCGTCTGCTCCTATTTTCGCAAATAGCATTGTTAGCATTTTACGTTTTATTCCCCATAAAAATATGTCATTTTTCATACATGTATTCATAAATCGCTCTATATAATAGCCTTCAATTTCAATATTTATATAGCCTACTAGGTAGTTTAATAAAATTTTGAATAGCATTCTTCCTCCTGTTATTTATATTTAAAATTCCTTTTGTATATATTGTCGTTTTTTAGTTACACTGGTTTTATATGTTTTGTTGTAAAATCTTGTAGATATTTGTCTTTTATTGTAATATCTAGTCTTGAAATTTCTCATAGTCAATGCTTTCAATTATTCCTGTGATTATTAGGTCGTCTTTTGTCATTTCATTCATTATTAATTTATATCCATTTATATTAATTAGTCCTGTTGCCATTTTTATTCGTATGAAAAAGTCTTGATATTCTAATATACACTTATAATTCTCAATTAACATTCTGTTAAAGTCTAAAATTGTTATTTTTGGAATGTCGCTTGATAGTTCTTCTGGTATATCAAATAATTTGTCAAATTTACTCATATTTCTTCCTTTCGCTCGCTTTGCCCACTCATCACCATCTGTATTCTTTCTTCAAAAAAACATATTTGGCAATTTTTATTGTTCAAATTCGTCTAAGCTTTTAAATTCATATCCTGCATTTTTGGTTTCTTTTAAAATATAATCTAATATATTTGCATTGTCTCTTGCTGTTGCATGTAATAGCATTATCTCTCCATTATGCAAATTATCAAGTATTTTCTTTTTTCCATATTCTTCTCTTCCCTGTTTGTTATTATCCCAATCGTCATAGGCAAATGACCACATTACTGGTGTATAATCTAAACTTTGAATATATGCTAATGACTGTTCACTATATTCGCCTTTTGGAGGGCGCATATATTTCATTTCATAATTGAATTTTTCATATATTGATTGATGCAAACTCATTATCTCGTTTTTTACCTTTTCTTCGTTTACATCTGGAAGTGATGGGTGGTTTGTAGTGTGATTACCAACTATATGCCCTTCTTTTATCATTCTTTCTATTATTTCTGGATTTGTTTTTACAAATTGGCCTGTTATAAAAAATGTTGCTGGAACATTGTTTTCTTTTAATGTGTCTAGTATTTGATTTGTAAATCCTCCTTCATATCCTATATCAAATGTTAGATATATATTCTTGCTTTCGCTGTTTCCCATTGCAAGTCCGGTTAAATTTTTCTATTAGCTTTTTGTTTTCTGCTCCTAAGTCAGGTTGTTCATGGTTATCGTTTCTTTTTATTCCCCACCCTATCTTTTTGGTACTTAAGGCTGTAGTGCTTGCTAACATTGACTTTCCCATAGATGCTATTTTTTCATTTAAAGTAGTTTTTTTAGTTGTCGTTTTTTTGTCATTTGATGCCGTTTTATTGTTTGTAACTTTTCCGTCTGTTTTCTTATTTGTTGTCGCACCATTTTCGAATGAATGATTTCCATTTAGCATGCTTGCTGTTGGCACTGCGCTTACTGGTAATCCCTGAAAGCCTGAGCATATTCCTGCCGTAAATATTATAAATATGATAAATATTAAAAATGCTGCAACTACTATAATATTTACAATCTTATTACAATAGTAGTTTCTAATATGTTGAAAGTTCATACGAATTTTCGTCCTTTCTAGCTTATTTTTTGTTCTTTTAATTATATTTTGTTTTTGTAAAAATATTACTTTTGCTAGAAAGTAACTTGATTTTTTCTTTAATTAATATGACTTAAATTGAGAGTTTTACTATCATATAAAAACCATATCCTAAGGTGTATACCTTAAAATATGGTTCTGATTTTTTACTAGATTAATCCTAGTATAATAAGTTTTAATTGAGCTATATCGTTTACTTCAACTTCTCCACTTTTATCTAGGTCTGCTCTTTCTAATTGCTCTCCTGTTAAATGTGCTATGTCCAAGAAGTGTAATTTCGCCATTGCTAAGTCATTAATTGTTACTTCTCTATCTCCATCAATATCTCCTACAATGTCTTTTAACCAATTAACTGTTGCTGTTGCTGTTCCTTGGTTTCCTGCTTTGTCTTGGAATTGGAATGTGAATTCTCCATTTTCTGTAAAAGTATATTCTCTTTTGCCTCCATTGTTGATGATTGTGATTGCTTCGCTTTCATTTGTTAGTGTAACTGTTATATCTTTTGCATTTTCTTTTGTACTAAACTCAATTTCAGCAGTTGGTACTACTTTATCAATCCAGTCTACAGATGCTGTATGTGAACCTACTTCTCTTGCTGGGTTATTTTCTTTTGCACTTTCTACATATTCAAATGTAAATTCTCCATTTTTTGTAAATGTATATGTGTCGTTTGTTTGTGTGCTAGTACTTCCTGATTTATTGTTGATTACTTTTACGTCGCTTCCTTTTCCATTTATATCAATTATATATGGCTTTACTACTGCTTTAACATCTTGATTTGTTGTCATTGTTGTGCTATATGTGATATCACTTGCTAATATTTTTGTATCGTTTTCAATGTATTCTACCTTTACATTTTTTACAGTAATATTACTTGCTTTGTCTAGAAATTTGAATTCGTATTCTTCATTTTCTTCTAAGTAAACTTCTAGTGGATTAGCTCTTGATTCTTCTAATACTTTTAATTTATTTATCTCATCTTCTTCAAGTTCTACACTATTTCCACTTTCATCTATTCCTCTTCTAGTTACTACTTTTCCATCTTCTAATGTAATTTCGTATGTTTGTATTCTTTTTATATCTGTTGTATTTTTGTATGTAATCTTTTTTGTGTTTTTGTTTTCATCTATTTCAGCTATTTTGTAAACTTCTTCGTTTTCATCATAAAATGATATACTAACTACTTTGCCATTTTGTGTTTCAAGATAATTGGTTTTTTTGTTATTTTTGTCTAGCAAGTAAACATCTTCGTCTATATCGTCTATGATTGCTATTAGCTTTTTGTCTTCTCCTAATTTGTACTCTACATCAACTTCAGGTCCACTCTTGTCTATCCAATCTACTTTTGCTGTAGCTGTTCCTTTTCTTTTGTTTTCGTCTTCAAATTCAAATGTAAATTCTCCATTTTCTGTAAATACATATGAATCATTTCCGTTGTTGTTTGTTATTATTATATTTGAACTTGGTTTTACAAGTCTTGCTATTACTGGTTCGTTTGTTTTTTCTGTGGTGCTGTATTCTATTCCTGCTGTTAACTCAGGATTTTTTGTTAAGTCTTCATAAAAGTTAAATGCTCTTGCTGTAAACCATTTTCCGTTTCTTGCCATATTGTGTCCTGTTGACGCATTATCTGCAACTATCTTTACATATTTTACTTCTTTTGGTTCTGCTATCTCAAATGCTTGCGTTTGTGCTATTGCTTCTGCTATTGAGTTTGTCTGTGATTTATATGATAAATTTTTTCTACTTGTTAGTACTTCCCAGTTTTCTCCATCTGTGCTCCCCCATATAGTACCATCAAATATTTTTCCGTTTCCCCCACCTGCTGGTACATATTCTACTGCAGATATATAACTTAATTTGTCTAATTCCACTATTATATATCTTTGTGTGTCTGAGCCATCCCATGCTGAATGCCATCTTGTATTTAGGTTTGCGTCTATTGCATATCTAACAGAGCCCCTATTATTTACTGCTTCTGATGAACATCCTTTTACTTTTAGATGTGATATTGGTATATATTTTCTTTTTTCAGTGTCTGTATCTTCTGTAAATGTATATGTTACTGGTTGTTTGCTTGCTAGTCTTGTTCCTGTTGCACCTTGTCTTAGTTGTACTGTTTTATTTCCTGTTAAATCTGGAGAGCCTTCACTATATTTTGTCCAGTCGTCAGTTTCTTTATAACGCCATTCTGTACTTAAGTTAACGTCTAGTACTCTATTTTCTAAATCACTTGGATATACAGTGCTTGGTAGTCCTGCTGATTCTTGTATATCTATTTGATATACGTTTTGGTCACTATAGTCTACACCTGTAATATGTACATATATATCTTTTTCTGCTGTAATTGATTCTATTTCTTGTTCTGTTAATTTATGACTATGTTTTCCTGCTTCGGTATATAATTGTTCGCTCCAAGTTTCCCTTCCGTCCAAACTATAATCCCATGCTACATCTGAGCCTGTAAATCTGTCTCCTAGTATTATTTTTCCTGCATTTTCTCCATCAAATGAAAATTTTGCTATTTGTGTATCTATTTGTCCTAAAAGGTGTGTTGCTTCTTGTCTAACAGCACTTAGTTGTAGTGTGTTGCTTGCAGTAGCATTTTTTGCTTTTGTTAATGCTTCTGTTTGTGCTTTTACAAAGTTAAGTACATATTGTGGACTTTTTAACTGTTTTTGCACTTCTCTTGCTAAATGATACATTGGTAATGGATAATATTTTAATTTTTCAAATATTGCTCTTCCTATTTGGTTAAAGTCTTCTTCTGTTCTTCTTTCGTCACTTCTGCATGTTTTTATTAATCCATACCACGTGTCAATGTTGATTGGTAATGCTTCTATTGATTTTTTATATATTTCATATAGTTTGTCAAAGTCATCTTTATAAACGTCTGCAAGTATTAATATTTCTCTCGACCTTCTATAATTGTCATATTGATTTAATGCTCCTTGTGATAATAATACATATGTTGCCATTCCTAACCAGTCTTTATTAAAGTCTATGTATTCTTCATTTCCCCATTCTAGTGGCATACGTACATTTAAATGTTCTGTTCTTCCTGCTTGGTGCCATCCGCCAACGTCGTTTCCTAATCCCCATATACCATTTCCATTTGCATCTTGGTCATAGTATATGTATGCACAGTGTCCTGGTTGGCTTACGCATGTATTAGGTAGTCCCTTAAATGATCCCCATACGCATGAGCCTGTCTTTGATAGTCCACCACATACAGAACCTTCTTCAAATACTATCCATAATTTTGGATTTCCTGATTTATATGTTATATTATATTTTTTTAAGTTGTATTTTGTATCCCATTTATTATAGTTTTCTTGACTATAATATTGTGCTCTACCATAATTGTAGCCAAATGTGTATGCTTGATAGCTATATGGCCCAACTGCACCATTTTTAATTTCTCTTGCAAACCAATTAAGCCATTCTATTTCTTCATTGTCAATAATTGTATTCATTACCCAACGCATTTCTTCTACTGTTAGTGAAGCAAATTTTGTTTTTTGAATTAGGTCTTGTCCTATTCCCTTTGTTGTTCTATCATCTGCTACAACTTTTCCGTGATATAATTTTTTATAAATATCATAACGTTCTATTGGGTCTGATACGTTCCCACCGTTTATCCATAAGTATACTTTGTTACAGTGTGTTAACGCACATGCAAATGCCATTGTTTTATACATTTTTCCTAAAGTTGTTTTTCCTCTGTTTGTATTTATCTCTGTTGTATCTTCTAAGTCTTCTTTTCTTTCATTATAAAATCTTTTCAATATTTTTAGAGAATTAAGGTATTGGTTTCCTTCTGGCTTTCCTCCTAATATATACATTTGCATATTTTCTAAATCATTCATTAACCATTCTATTACTTCTATGTTTTGAGAGTCTTCTTTTATAAATCTGTCTAGTGCATACTCTCCAATATTATTTACAAATTCTCTTTGTAATAATAATAGTTCAAATTTAGAGTCTGATAATGTTTTATTTGAATAATTTTTGATTTCTTTATCGTATTCTTCTACTCTTTTTACCTCAATTTTTTCTTCTTGATAGTTTTCTGTAATAATCATTGGGTCTACATATACAATGTGGTCACTTGCGTTGCTTCCATTGTCATAGGCTTGTATTCTAAGATATTTTGCACCTCTTATATCAACTTTCTCAAATACTGCATCTTGTTTTGGCATAATTACTCTATTTGCGTCTGTTTCTGCATTCTGTAATGTCCAGTATTGTGACCCTTCTCTATGGAATTCATCTTCATTTGAGGTATATATCCAAACTTTAGCCCCATTTCCTGAACTTGATGTTTGGTTCATACCTATATATAATGTTAAATATGGGTATTTTTCGCTATATTGGCTTATGTCATAGTATATATTTGATGTTGCGTGTGCCCATATACCATTGTCAAATGGGTAAAATGTTCCTCCTCTTTTTACTGTTATCTTGTTTCCATTTCCATCTTGGTTTACTCTAATTTGTCCCCATCCTACATGTGACTCTGAACGATATGGTATGCTGTTTTCTGTTCGTGTATTTGATAGTCGTAGGTATTCTCCAGCATTTGGGTCATTTTGATTGTTACCTTGTGTAGTTGTTTCTGTACTACTACTTGCTAATGGTTTCTTTTCATTTAGTTCACTAGTTATCTTTTTTCCAATATATACTCCTGTAAAGATGTATTGTGAACATATTGAAATTGTGATTAAAATTACTAGTAATAAAGTTGTAATTACTGAAATGTTTTTTGTTTTGTTTTCTTTGACATTGTTCATAAAACACCTCCTATATTTTATATGTTATTATTTAATATTTTCCACATTCCTTTTTTTTCTGGAATATCTTTAAATGTCATCTCTTCTTTTGTTACTGGGTGTATAATTGTTATCTTGTATGCCCATAAACATATACCTTGTCCTGCACCTCTTCCATGATATTTGTTATCTCCATATAGTGCATGTCCTCTACTAGAAAATTGTACTCTTATCTGGTGGTGTCTTCCAGTGTGTAAATTTATTTTTACAAGTGATACGTTTTTATTTTCATCATAATTTAATTCTTCATAGTCTAAACTTGCTAATTTTGCATTTTTTTTTGTGCTCTTTACTACATAGCTTGTATTTTTCTTTTCGTCTTTCCACAAATAGTCTTCAAACTGTGCATATCTTTCTTCCATTTTTCCATTTACTATTGCTAAATATTCTTTTTTAAATATTTTATTTCTAACTTCTTCACTTAGTCTTGCTGCTGCTTTTGAAGTTTTGGCAAATACCATTACCCCACCTACCGGTCTGTCAAGCCTATGTATTAAGCCCAAATACACGTTTCCTGGTTTGTTATATTTTTCTTTTAAATAGTTTTTTATTATTGTTAGCATGTCTGTGTCACCAGTTTTATCACCTTGTGAAGGAATATTGGCTGTTTTTTCAACTACTATTATATGGTTATCTTCGTATAATACTTTTAGGCTCATTCTTCCCACCTTCCATATATTCCACATGGTAATATCATTTTTGAGTTTTTCATTGGTAGTCCTATTTCTCCATTTGAAAATTTCCCTTTTATTTTGCTTTCTATATTTATTCTAAGTATGTTTTCTAGTACTTGGCTTGATATTCCTGTTGTATATGAATTTATTAGAAAAAATAGTGGCTTGTTAGATAAAACTTGCATACATAGTTTTATGAGTTCTGATATGTTATCTTCAAATTTCCATACTTCTCCGTTTTTTCCTCTTCCATATGATGGCGGGGCCATTACTATAGCATCATACTTGTTACCTCTTCTAATTTCTCTATTTACAAATTTGACCACATCGTCTACTAAAAATCTTACTTTTCTGTCTTGCAAACCTGATACTATTACATTTTCTTTTGCAAATTCGCACATTCCCTTTGAACTGTCAATATGGCATACTGATGCTCCTGCTGATAGACAAGCTACTGTTGCCCCTCCTGTGTATGCAAATAAATTTAATACTTTTATTTCTCGGTCTGCATTTTGTATTTTGTTTATCATCCAGTCCCAGTTTACTGCTTGCTCTGGAAAAAGTCCTGTATGTTTGAAGCCCATTGGTTTTATATTAAATGTTAAGTTTTTGTAATGTACTTGCCATTCTTTCGGAATTTTGTTTTTATAGTGCCATTCTCCTCCGCCTGAATTACTTCTTGAATATATTGCATCTGCTTTTTTCCATTCTTCTTTGTGTGTTTTTTCTTTCCAAATTATTTGTGGGTCTGGTCTAATTAGTGTGACGTTGCTCCATCTTTCTAATTTTTCGCCATTGCTCATATCTATTATCTCGTAGTCTTTCCAATTATTTGCTACTTCCATAGTATTCTCCTTTTGCTATGCTTTGTTCTATGCAGTATCATCTGTGTTTTTTCAAAATCACAGATGACAATTTTTTTAACTTTATTTGCTCATTGTTATTTGTTCTTCCATTTTTTGTCATAAGTTTGTCCTCTTTTGCATATACTTATAATTAGAATATAATTATTAGGTCCAATTTTATTTTGTGACTTTTGTGTGGAGGATACTTATGAAAAAAGTTTTTGTTTTTGTTATATTTACTATTTTTATTTTGTCTTGTGTTTTGTTTGAGAAATTATTCACTTTTATGGCTTTGTTGTCGTTTATGTAGTTTCCCTTCTTTTAATATTTTATCATATATAGCCTAAAAAGTCCATCAAATGAGCAAAACTTTGTAATTAGCTTGTTTTCAAGTTTTGGCTGATTTCTTATAAGGAAATATAT
>CATKDT010000055.1 GCA_949746675.1 uncultured Clostridia bacterium | reverse complement strand
CTTTGCAGAATTTTACTGTCTTTACACCTACTGAAATAGGTATAGGCTCTTTTGTATAAATTACACTATCATTTGTTTCATAAGTATTTCAAATCTTCTTTTAGCTTGTTTATCAGTTTCTACAATATGTTTCCTTAAAGTCTTGTTCATACATTATTATATATTCTGCTTTCTTATGATTTCTCAAATATTCTATTATCTCTAGCATAACTAAATCCTCCTAAAATTTAATTTCACTACTTTTAGAACTATAATTTTATATCTGTTTTGCTGTCTATAAATACAAATTTTTATAAAGTGTACTTAACTTAATCTTACTGGGTTAGGACTTATGACAAGGTCAAAGTCCTGTGCTACGAAGAAATTTCAAAGGAGGGATTCTATGGAGCAAGAATTAGCATATTCTTTTCACTTAGGTAGTGATAAAAATAAAAGTAAATTAGCAAGAAAAGTTGCAAAAGAAAATGTATCTGGTACTACTTCTCTATCTAATAATGCAATTCAAAATGCAAAAGATTTATCAGATGTTAATAAGCATAACTTGCGAGATTATGATAATCAAACAGAACTAATCAGAACAATATATGGGACAAGTAATATTGTAAATGATGTTAAGCAAGTATATTTAAATGAATTTGAAAATTCAAGATTAGAATATAACAAAAAGCAAACTCGTGAAGATAGAAAAATTGAAGATTACTTCAAAAAAGTATGCGAATCTCAAAATGATATAGCTTGTGAGATTATTATAGAACTTGGCGATATGGACTTTTGGAATGATAAAGATGAAAGTTATAGATTTAAAATGGTTGATGTATATAATGAGCAAGTACAGGAGTTAATTAAAATTGTACCAGATTTTAAGATAGCAAATGCAACTATACACTTTGATGAAACTTCTCCTCATATGCACATTATAGGTGTTCCTGTAACCCAAAATTGTACTAGAGGAATGAAAAAACAAGTTGGGAAAAGTAAATTATTTACTAAAACGACACTTACTGAAATACAAGATAAGATGAGAAATGCTTGTATCAAGTCATATAACAAGTTTTATGAGGTTAATACTAGACTAAAAGAAAAGCAAAAAGGTAGAAATCAAGATATAAATATTAAAGATATGGGAGATTATAGAGAAATTAAGAAGCAACTAAAACAGAAAGAGCAAAAACTTGAAAAAGCGAATACTCAAACTAAAGAACTTGATAATACCAGTAAAAATATAGATAAAATTTTAGACAATTTAAAACCTACTAAGCTAAACAAAAATAATATGGTTATTTCAAACGAGGATGTCCAGAAAATCAAAAATTATACAGAAGATGTAAAAGATATTACTAAAACAGTTAGAAACGTAAATGACTTAAATATGGCAATTAGAGATTTTGAACATTCTGCTTTTGAAATAGACAAAGAAAATCGTTCACTTAAATATGAACTAGAACTAAAAGATAATGAAATTGGCAGTCTAAAAAAGGAACTATCTACTAAAGATACGATTATAGGAAGATTACAAGCTGAAAAAGAAAAAATCAAACAAGAATTACACAAGTTCAAAGACTTCTGGCATAGTTTTATGAGCCACTTTCACAAAAGAATTTGCTATGATAAAGATAATAACTATAAAATTGTAAGTGATGACTTATACAAAAATGGTATATTTGATAGCAATGATAATGAAATCGCCAATAATATTTATAGAAAAGTAACTATACCAGATGAGAACAAGCAAACTAAGAATAAAAAGAAAAATAATAATACAAGATTTTAAAAGGAGGAAAATGTTATGGAAGAAGATAAAGTAAAAAACGTAATAAATATAATTAAAGATATGGATACAAAAGATAAACTAAGACTTGGAATATGTTTAACTACAAGTGATTGGGCTAATATTCTATATAATAAAATCGAAATGTATGAAAAGTTTGACACTAATCTAAAAGAAGTAGACGAAGAATACCGAACTACCTTAATAAATTTTGCAAAATATAAACTTGTAATGTTCACAATGGCTAAAATTATGGAAATGGAACAAAGTGAGATAAATAAAGTTACTTTGTATTTGTTTAATAGTATTGAATAGTAGAATAAAAAATAGCGATATCTATTGAAAAAATTATTATTTAATGTTATAAAATATAAAAGTAATGATTAAAAAAGGAGAAAAAATATATATGGATTATACAGAGGATGAAGTTTTAGAAATTCTAAAAGATGATAGTAGAATAGATGAATTTCTTTCAAGTTTAACTGGTGATGACTTAAAAAAATATTTAATATATGTTAATAGTAAAGTTAGAAATGTTCCTTATGCTAAAAACGAAATTTGTTCTCAAACTATGGTTGCAGGTTCTTTAGTATCACCTAATAACGAAATACAAAATAGATATTTTGATAAAATGGCAAATGCTTTAAGCAATGTACAAGGTAGAAAAAATAAAGCTACAATGATGTATTATTTAATAAATGAATTACATTTATTTGAAGATGGAAATGGAAGAACTTCAAGAGCTGTCTTTGAAATGCTTAATAATAGAGATTTTTCTTTTGAAAATAATGATAATTTTGCACATACTGCATGTGAAATTATAGGTGAAACTGCAAAAGTTAATAATAGTGATTTCGAAATACAAAATAATGTAACAGGAAGTATGGGAGTAGAGATATATGCAAATTATTATTTGTATAAAGCACTAATTCAAAAAGGAATTATACCAAGTACGGAAGATTATACAAAAAAAATTATTGTGATGACTGATGCAGGTGCTTTATTAGAAACATCCCTAAATGACGATTCAACCACTTTAAATAATCCAGTATATATTCCAGATGAAATAAACCAACAACTTTCACAAGCACAAATTGAGCAAATACAAAATGCTCTTGCAGATAATAATGGTGCATTAGTAACAACTAGTGGTTTAACAATGCTAACAATGCTACTTAAGAATGAAAGTACAAAAGATATTAAAGACTTTTCTTATGCTGATGGTCAAATGTTTTCTTTTCCATTAGACAACAATAATGATGATAAAGATAGAATTTTAGGAAAATGGCAAAAAGAAGACTTTTTTAAAGCAATAAATATTGCTAATTTATTAAAAGAGAATATGTTAGATATGATTGTAGACTTTTTTGAATATCCAGAAAATTTTATTGTTGAAGGACAGTTAAATATGAGAGAGGCTTTAACTACTAAATCTGAAATCATTGATAAGCAAGACTACACAGTTTTAGAAACATTACAAAAAACAGCTAGTTTAGATATAAATGGTACACAAACAGCAAAAAATATGGAACAATTAGTTTCTCTTTTACAACAAATGTCAATACAAAATGATAGTGTAATAAATTGTGAAAATATAGGTAAACAAGTTATAATAGAAATGTCAGATGTTACATTGGAAGATGAAACAGAACAAGGAATTATTAGTAACGAAAAAGATATTCAAAAAGACATAGAAAATAATACAAATGAACAACAATTATAGGAGAAGAATATGGTAGATAATATAGAATATGGAATAGCATATAGTGAAGTGTTAGGAATATTAAGATATATTCCTCTAAAAGATTATAATAAAATACCAAAAAGAAAAATAAAGGCATTTGAAAGAAATGCAAATAAAGATTATAAATTTTACTTTAACCCTAGCAAAACTTTAGATGAACAAAATGTTTCGAAAAGAGCCAAAGCTATTATTGGAATATTATTTAGAGATTATTGGGCAACTGAAATTCAAAGAGAAAAGATTATTGCTAAACAAAATTATGATAGAATGAAGCTAGAAGAAGAAAAAAGAGCAACATATAATCCAGAAAAAATATTTAATAATAAACAAAATAGTTTTATACTTTCATCAACAGAAGTTCAAAAAGAAAATTTAGAAATAGTTGAATATAAAGAATCGAAATGGTATCAAAAAATATTTGAAAAAATTTTAAAAACATTTAGAAGGAATTGATTGTTTAATAAAATTACATTTGACAAAATAAAGAAATGTTTGTATAATAAAGATAGAAAATGAGAGCCACAGAAATGTGTGCTACCATATATATTTATGATAAAACACCACAAAGCTTGGCAGAGCATATGTGGTGCTTTTATTATTTGCTCAAAATTACTACTATTGCAATAATCAAGGCAAATGCTATAATAGTCATTCCTACCAAACCGTAGAAAAGTAAGTATATTATCAATAACATAGCTTGTTCTCATTTTCTATGCATATCACTATACAACATTATTTGATAAAATACAAGTGAACAAAACAAATTTTTCAAAAATGTTATTTTTAGTTTTACTATTGCAATTTATCAAAATTATGATATACTTTAGTAAATTGATTGATATTTGTATTAATCGTTAAGAGAGAAAAAGTTGTAGATAACTACGACGTTCGCTCCAATTATAGTAACCTACAATTAGAAAAGTTTGTAGGTTATTTTTTATATAAATTTTGAAAATAACTGGTCTCAATTTGTGACCAGTTTAAAAGTATTTAGGATCTAATATGAAAACTATCTCATTTCTAACTTTATATTTTTAAGCCTTGACGCATTTAATATTACAGTGATACTACTAAATACCATAGCTAGACTTGCTATCATTGGGTTTATTGATATTCCAAAAGGTGTAAAAAGTCCAATTGCAATTGGTATCATAAGTGAATTATAGAAAAATGCCCAAAATAGATTTTGTTTAATATTTCTAATTGTTTTTTTACTA
The DNA here is from genome assembly GCA_949746675.1 of uncultured Clostridia bacterium. Lineage (GTDB taxonomy): Bacteria > Bacillota > Clostridia > TANB77 > CAG-508 > CAG-793. The sequence goes on along the minus strand of CATKDT010000055.1, from coordinate 28,651 downwards.
ATTGTAATTAAATTACAAATCGCAAGTAGATTATTTTTTGTTAAAATAACATCTGATGAGTCCATTGCTATATCTGTACCTGAGTGTACACTTACTCCTATGTCAGCTGTTGCAAGTGCTGGACTATCATTAATTCCATCACCACACATCATTATATATTTATTTTCTTCTTTTAATTCTTTGATTGTTGCAACTTTTTCTTTAGGTAATACATTTGCAATGACTTTAGTTATTCCAATACTATTTGCAATTTTCTCAGCTGTTTCTTTGCTATCTCCTGTTAGCATAATTGTTTCTATCTTATTTTCATTCAAAATGCTAATTACATCTTTTGCATTTTCTCTAACTATATCATTTACTCCAATTAGTGCAATTACCTTTTCCCAATTTGCAACATATACAATACTATTTCCGCTCCTTGCAAGCTCTTTTTCGTCTTTAGTATATGGATTTTCAATGTTATATTTTTGTAACATTTTTGAGTTTCCAAGGATTATCTTATTATCTTTAATTGTTCCTACAATCCCTAATCCTGCTATATTTTCAAATTCTTTAACAGTTAGCTTATTTATTTTATTTTCTTCTAAATAATTTTCAAATGCTTTTCCAATTGGGTGTGTTGACTTGCTCTCAATACTTCCAACTATTTGCAATAGCTCTTTTTCTTCCATATCACTGTAATTCTTGATTTCAGCAATTTTTAATTTTCCATAAGTTAATGTCCCTGTTTTATCAAATACAATTGTATCTATCTTTTGTGCGTTTTCCAATATCTCACTTTTCTTTACTAATATTCCATTGCTTGCACATAAACCTTCACTTACAACTATTGCGAGTGGCGTTGCTAGTCCTAGACTGCAAGGACATGCTACAACTAATATGGTAACAAATGTTGTTAATGCTGTGCTAAAATTTTGTCCAATCAATAAATATACTATAAAAGTAATGATTGATATAATTATAACTGCTGGCACAAAATATCCCGAAACTGTGTCCGCAACTTTTGCAATTGGAGCTTTGGTATTACTTGCTTCGACTACTGCCCTAACTATTTCTGATATAGTACTTTCCTTTCCAATTCTTTCTGCCTCATATTCTAGATATCCATCATAGTTTATACTTCCTGCAATTACACTATCTCCTTCCTTTTTAGAGACTGGTTTACTTTCACCAGTTATAAAAGATTCGTCTAAATGTGCTTTTCCTAAGATAATTTTTCCATCTACTGCAACCTTTTCTCCTGGTTTAACTATGATAATATCTCCCTTTTTTATCTCATCTAGTGTAACAGTCTTTTCTTTATCTCCAACTTTAATTACAGCATTTTTAGGCGTTATCTTAACTAACTTCTTAATTGCATCTTTGGTTTTGTCGGTACTAATTCCATCTATGTAACGTCCTAGTTTTATAAAATAAATAACTATTGCTGTAGATTCAAAATATAAATTCATTGAGTAACTATGATTTCCCTTAAAAATCATATACATTCCATATATACTATATAAAAAACTACTAATTACTCCAATGCCAACTAATGTATCCATATTAGGAGTTTTGTGTATTAAATTTTTGTATCCATTTTTTAAAACATCATATCCATATATCAAAAATACAATTGATAATATAAATAGTGTAACTGTATAATTTTCTGGGTTTGTATGTGGATTTAGTAATTCAATTGTTGGCAAATTTACCATATGCCCCATTGATATATACATTAAAATTACTGCTAATACTGAAAATACTATAATTTCAATTTTTTCTTTTTTATTTGTTTTTTCTAAATTTATTTCTTTAAATTCTCCTAGACTTTTAAATCCAGCTTGTTTTATAAATTCCTCTAGGTCTGCTTGTTTTAACTTTTTTTCATCATATTCAATTGTTGCATTTGCCATTACTAAATTAACTGAAGCATTTCCTACTCCATCTTGCCTGTTTAAATATTTTTCCAATCCATTAGAACATGCACTACAGGTCATTCCATCAATTGATAAAATTATTTTTTTCATATTTAATTTTATTCCTCACTAAAATTTACTAGTTTTATTCTTTTACTTCAAACCCGATATCTTCAATTTTTTCTTTCATAATGTCTTCTGGAATTTTCTCTTTTGAAATAACTTTTACAATCCCAGTTTCATGACTTGCTTCAACACTTTCTATTCCTTCTATTGTAAGTAGTGCGTTTTTAACTCTATTTTCACATCCTCCACACACCATTCCTTCAACATTAATAATTGTTTCTTTCATAGTTTCTCCTTTCAATTCTATAATATTTTTATTATATACTTCATCATTTAAATCTATTCTTCCAATAACACCTGAAATTTATTACTAAATTCTGGATTATATTTTTTTAAATTGATTGGTTTTAAGTTTTTATCTGTAAAACAATGCTTTGTCTCTCCTATAATTACTATTTTGCCAGTCTTTTTATCTGTTATTTCATATCCGATAGTCATTCTTACCCCTGAATATTCCTTTACATAAAGTCTAATCACTATTATATCCTCAAATGTAACATGATATTTATATGTACAATTTACTCCTAATACTGGGATTGTTATATTGTTTTCTTCTAATAATGAAAATGGAATTTCTATATTTTCGAGCCATGAGCATCTTGCTTCTTCCATATATCTAATATAATTTGAATGGTGTACAACTCCCATTCTATCTGTTTCATAATAGTTAATTTTTCTCTCAAAAACAAATTTCATTTTTCCCCCTATCTATTAAATTTCTTAAATAAATTTATAACTTCATCAATTATCTCTGGTTTTCCATTTTCTAAATCTCTTGACACACAAGTATACAAATGATTTTCTAATATGTGATTTGATAAACTTTTTACTGAATTTTCAATGGCTGATAGTTGAACTAAAACATCATTGCAATACGCATCATCTTGAATCATTTTTTTTATTCCTTTTAATTGCCCTTCAATTCTGTTGATTCTGTTATTAATAATTTTCTTCTCTTCTTCTCCTCTATAAGTTTTTTTATTACAGCATTTATTTTCTTTCATATTTACTTTTTCCTTAAAATAATATTTCGCATTTATTATATACCTAGTTGGGTATTTTGTAAATAGAGGGGTATCTATTAAAAAATGTTGATTTTACCGCGTATATCTTTATGAATGATTTTTATGTTGTATTTCAATTTATACTTGAAAAACTTGTTGCTTATTTTTAACAAATATGTTATATTTAAACCATTATGAAGAAATTAATTGTTAGTTATGAAGATGATGAAAAAAATTTAATTACATATTTAACCTCCAAGTTTCCTAATCTTAATGTTAATGCTCTATATAAAGCACTTAGAAAAAAAGATATTAAGATTAATGGAAAACGTATTAATGCAAATGTTAAATTATCTTATGGTGATACTTTAGAGGTTTATATTACTGATGATATTTTACTTGGTATTCAAAAGGATATTGATATACCAGTTGTTTTTGAAGATGAGAATATTGTTGTATTTAACAAACCTATTAACCTTGAAGTTGAGGGAAATAATTCATTAACTTCCCTTATGAAAAATAGCTATGATTATTTAATGCCTTGTCATAGGATTGATAGAAACACAATAGGTCTTGTTTTGTTTGCTAAAAATGAAACCTCTTTAAATATTATTAACAATTTGTTTAAAAATTATAAAATTGAAAAACATTATATCGCTTGTGTTTATGGTATTAGCAAACCTAATGCTGTTTTAACTGATTATCTATTTAAGGATAGTAAAAAGTCCCTTGTTTATATTTCAAGTGAGCCTAAAAAAGGATACACTAAAATTCAAACTTCATACTCTACTATTTCACAAAATAAAGATAAAAAGCTTTCACTTCTTAATGTAACTTTACACACTGGTAAAACTCATCAAATCAGAGCTCATTTATCCTATGCTGGTCTTCCTCTTTTAGGTGATGGTAAATATGGTTCTTATGAAATTAATAAACGTTTTAAAATAACTACTCAGGCTCTTTGCAGTTATAGTATTACTTTTCATATCGATGAAGATAATTGTCTTAGTTATTTAAATGGTACTACAATCCAATTAAAAAAAATTGCATTTCAAGAACTCATGAAATAGTTTTTAAATTTTTATTTTAAATAAATATCATTAAATGTTGCCTAACAATTATTAAAAGAAAGGTGTGTGCAAATAATGTCAAGTTTTGTTATAAAAATAATTGCTATTATCTCAATGCTTATTGATCATAGTGGTGATGCATTAATTGGGTATTCAACTCCACTTAATTTTATAGGTCGAATTGCATTTCCTCTATTTTGCTTTCAACTTGTTAATGGCTATGCTCATACTCATGATGTTAAAAAATATTGCCTTAGATTAGGCTTATTTGCATTGATTTCACAAATTCCATTTGGCATTATGATTTATAATTATAGTGGTTCAAAACTTGCTTTAAATGTTTTCTTTACATTACTATTTGGATTGATAACACTTATAGTATATGATAATAAAAAATTGCACATTATTTATAAATGTTTGATTATTACATGCATTTTACTTATAGCCCATTTTATAAATGTTGATTATCAAGCACTTGGAATAATTTTAATATTAGTTATTCATATCTTTTATAAAAGAGGAATTTTCAATTCTAAAGAATTTTTAGTAGAAAATTCAAACACTACAGAAAAAATAGGATTCGTAAAAAATTTAAATAATTCAACTACCACAGCCAATATTACTAAACATTCTGTTTTTTATAATAAACTATTCTTTGCTTTAGTAATGCTTGTGTTTTCTATTTTAAGATATTTGCCAGTAGTAGGATACTTCTCTTTTGACTATGTTTTTTGCTTTATACTTTGTACATTCCTCCCTACTTTTATAATGTTAATGTATAATGGAAAAAAAGGATATTCACTAAAATATTTCTTTTATATATTCTATCCTGCACATTTGATAGTTTTAAATATATTACATTCTATTGTTTTTTAAAATTAATCTTAAATTTATGTCAAAAAATATACTACTCTGTGCACATACACTTAGTAATATATTTTTTTTAATAATCCTAAATTTCAGTTGCGCCTATTATTCCAGCATCATTTTTTAGCTTAGCTGAAATTAGAGTAACTTTTGTATTTTTATTAAACACATATTTTTTTAGTTTTTCAGCAAGAGGCTCTAAGAATACATCATCATAATATGAAAAACTTCCACCAAAACAGATTGCTTCTGGTTCAAATATGTTAATTAGGTTTGATACTCCTATTGCAACATTTTCAAGATATTTGTCAATAAATTTATTTACTTTAGTTTTGTGAGAATTTTTCCTAATAAAATTTTGTACTTCTTCTGATTGAACATCCTTAGGAAGATCCAATTCTTCTATTGCTCTTACTTTAAATCTTTTCATTGAAGCATATGTCTCAAAACATCCTTTTTTTCCACAATTACATAATGTGCCATCTTTATCAATTATCATGTGTCCAAATTCAAACCCAGGATTTTGTTTTGCTTTTAAGAGTTTGCCTCCTAAGAATACTGCTGAGCCAACACCTGTCCCCATACATAAAAATAAACAATCATCATATCCTTTTAAAGCTCCATATTCTTTTTCAGCAACACCAGCACATTTTCCATCATTTGCAAGTTTTATTTCAATTTGATTTTTTATGCATTTATCAACTCTTTCCACAGTCTCACTGTTAATATTATATATCTCACTTAGTTCTTTTGCTAAGTTAAATTCTTTTATATGTAAGTTTACAACGTTCCTAATTGAAGTATCCGTAGGACTTCCTGGCACAGCTATACCAATTCTAGTAATATCATTTATAGTATAATCGTATCTGTTTAATAATGTTTTTATCTCATTTTGAATTGTGTCAACTATAATTGTTTCTACTCTTTCTACTTCTTTTATTGATGATACATCAATATCTCTTGTTTCTTTTGCTAAAAGTTTACCGTTATTTAAGACTATTCCAGTAGCTATGTGGCTTCCGCCTATATCTATTCCAATTTTCATTCTATTTTCCTTTCTATTAATAAAAATCACTTAAGGGAATGACAACACTCCCTTAAGTGAAATCTATAACTAACTACATTCCTGCAGCTGAGAATAAGAATGTACCCATATAAACTTGAATACAAGGAACTAATACAACTAATGTTACAAATATTAATAGTATACCAACTATTGAGTATAAAATTTGAGGTAATATTGTAACTATTCTTTGTAGAATAACATTGATGTCCATGTCCATATATTCAACCATTTTATCCATCATTTCAGCAAGATCTGTCTGCATTCCTATTTTTAACATTTCTGTTACCATAGCACTAGGAAGTCCTGATTGTTCAAATGGTTCAACCCATGATTTACCTATGATGATATTATTTATAGAACTTTCAATTATTGATAACATAACATAATTCTTAACAACATTTTTACTAACTTCAAGTGCTTCTTGAATTCTCATACCATTTTTTAAGTTTAGTAACATAGCCTTACTAATTCTTGAAAAATCAATTGCAAAGAATAAGCTTCCAAATATAGGCATATGGTATTTGAAGTCATCCCATTTATATCTACCTTCTGGTGTTTGAATTCTAGCATAAATTGCTCCAATTATCGCTGCAATTATTATTATTGGAATATACCAAACTTTTTGTACTTGTTGTAAGAAATGCGAGAACATCATTGTATACCAAGGTAACTGGTCTGTACTTCCTAATTGCTCAAATACATTTTGTATTGTTGGTATTAATACTAAACTTCCTACAACTAAAACTACTAATAAAAATACAAATTGTGCTATATTAGGAATAAGTATTTTCTTTATTCTTTTAGTTAATTCTGTTGAAGTTTCCATATATTCGACTGCTTGTTTTAAAGAATCTTCAAGAGAACCTGAAAGTTCACCAACTTTTACTAGGTTTATATATATATATGGAAATATATCTGAATATAATTCCATTGTAGTGTACATATAGTCTCCTGCTTCAACTCCAGTTAATATCTCGTCTAGTATATCCTGAAGAGCAAAGTTTTCACAAGATTTTGAAAGTGTTGATAATGCATGTACATTGTTAAAACCAGCTTTCTTTAATAGATAGAAATTTTGCGTGAATACTATAATATCTCTTGTTGTAATTTTTTCTGTTTGTGTTAATTTCATTGCAATTCTTTCTTTTGCACTACGTTTACGTGCAGTTGCAGATCTATCGTTTTCATTTGCTAGTTTAACTAATTCACTTATATCCTTGTTCTGTCCTGGTCTTTTTGCTTTTTTTGATTTTCCAAAGCTTGTTTGACGAACATCAATTGGAGTGAGTCCATTTGCTTTTAGCTTTTTTACAAGGTTTTGCTTACTTTTTTCTTGTACTTTATTTTTAAGCATTATTCCGTGGTCGTCAATTGCTCTATATATATATTCTGGCACGATTATCCTCCTTATAATTGTTTTATCAAAACGTTGTTATTTTTACTATCCATTATGTTTAATGGTCTTGTTGTAATGTTATGATATTTTTCTTCTACTGTCCATTATTAAATGGACTATTAATTTGATTATTGTATGGTGAGTTATATTGTTGGTTATTAAATTGATTGCTGTATGGATTATTTTCTTGGTTATTGTTATACATATTATTACTATCATACTGACTATTTCCATAATCGTTAACAACTGTATCAATCATTGATGAACCGCCTGCTTCAAATTTAAGTCTTGTTTGTTGAATTGTCTTATTTAATATTGGAATATTTTTAACTTCAACTTGAGCTTGAGCTTGTTCAAGTGTAATAATATCTTTTACAACTAATTCTGATAATGAATTTATTAATCCTATACTTCCATTTTCAGATGCACTTTGAATAGCATCTTCAATCTCAGCAACATTTAATTTTTCTTTTCTTATTAAACCTGCTACTATGTTATCAACAACCATAACTTCTGGAACAAGTGTTAATGTTCCTTGCTTATTTTTTAATAATCTTTGTGATATAACAAGTTTTAAAATTGAAGCTAATAATACCTTAACTGTTGATTGATCTTTCATATCATAGAAGTTTACCATTCTATCGATAGTTTCTGCACATGACTTTGTGTGTAATGTTCCTATAACTAAGTGACCAGATTCAGCTGTTTCAATTGCAGCTTCCATTGTTTCCCTATCTCTAATCTCTCCAACTATTAGAATATCACAGTCCTCTCTTAGAGAATTTTTTGTTCCTAATCCATATGTTGGAATATCAGCACCTCTACCAATTTCCTTTTGAACAATTATTGATTTTTTAGAAGTATGTTTATATTCAACTGGGCTTTCTAGTGTAAGAATTTTCTTGTTTTGTGTTTCATTTATGTTATTAATTAATGCATTTAAAGTTGTTGATTTACCAGAGTTTGTCTTACCAGTAACAAGCATAAGTCCTTGTGGTTGTGCTGTCATTTTCTTTACAATAGCTGGTACCCCTAACTCTTCAAATGTAGGTAGTGTACTTTTTATTAATCTAGTTGTAATTACAGGTACTCCATCTGATACTGATATATTAACTCTTAGACGTATATCTTCAAATTCGTCTGAAACATCTAAAACTTTTTTTTCTTTAAATAATTTATCTCTTTCAATATTTCCCTTTAGGAAGAAGTCATATATATCCCACATATCTTGATCACATAGTGCAGGTACTCCCTCTGCTGAAACTAAATCTCTATTAATTCTGTATGTTGGAACTAATCCATTTATGAAGTGAACATCTGATGCATCTTTTTCCTTTGCTGTTTTTAAAATAGCATTTACGTTAATCATGTTATTTTTTCCTTTCTTTTTCTAATTTCATTTGTGCTTATTAATCAATTTTCATAGATAATTCTTTACTTATGTCAATTATCTATTTTAATAGAATAATAATTTATGGTTTGCCTCACTAAGTGTTGTTGTTCCATCAACTACTCTTCTGATAGCTTCTGTAACAAGTGGTCTATATCCGTTTTTTAATGCTTCCTCTCTGATTTCTAATGCTGATTTACCTTTTACAATTAATTCTTTAATTTCATCTGTAAAGATTAGTACTTCAAATAAAGCAATTCTGTCGTAATATCCACTATTGTGACATTGATCGCATCCTACAGCATCATATGTGTGAGCATTATCTACATCATAGTTAATACCATATTTATTTCCAATCTTTCTAATAATTTCTTTTTCTTCTTCTGTAAATAGTCTTTCCCTTTTACAATTTGGACATAATTTTCTTACAAGACGTTGTGATATTGTTGTTGCTATTGTACTTGAAATATCATAGTCAGATATGTCCATTTTTCTTAATCTTGTTATTACTTCAACTGCATCAAGTGTGTGTATTGTTGATAATACATAGTGACCTGTTTGTCCAGCTTGCATAGCAATCTCAGCTGTCTCTGTATCTCTTATTTCTCCTACTAGAATTACATCAGGGTCTTGTCTTAATACTGTTCTTAAAGCTCCACCAAATGATGTTTTAGGATCAATCTCTATTTGGTTTAATCCTGGGATACGTATTTCAACTGGGTCTTCTATTGTTGTTATATTTATCTCTGGTCTATTTAAATATGTTATTGCACTGTATAAAGATGTAGTTTTACCTTCTCCAGTTGGAGCAGCTATAACTGTTATACTATTTCTTTTATCAAATGCATTTTTTAAAAGATTTTCATCATTAGGGAAACCTAAGTCAAATAAACTTTTTATCGTTTGATTTTTCTTTAGTAATCTTAAAACAAACTTTTCACCATATATATTCTTTTGTGATGATGAACGTATATTGTAGTCTGGATATGCTGTTATTCTACCATCTTGTGATTCTTGTTTTTCTTGGTACATATTTGATAGTGATTTTAATCTACCTACAATCTGAGGTTGCTTTTCTTTGTCAAGTTCGGCAATATCTACCATTTCACCATCAATTCTAAATCTAACTCTAATTGATTTTTCCATTGGTTCAAAGTGAATATCACTTGCTCTATTTTTCATACCATCTCTAATTAATGTATCAACTAATGTTGTTGCATCAGTATCTGCATTAATTTCAGTTGGTGCATTTGAAATTCTATTAATAATGTCTTCTATATTTTTTCTAAAAGTAATATATCTTTCCATTATTAATCCTCTGTTCAACATAAGTAGTCTAACAGATTCAATTTGCGCTGTATCAGTTGTGTCTGCAAAGCACACTTTAACTAAACCTTTATCTATTTCAAAGGGTATAGCTAAATATTTCTTCATCATATCAAATGATATATATTCTTCAATTTTTATCTTTATATCTTCTTGTTGTAATAATATAACTTTTTCATTTAAAATCTCACCTATCGAATTTAAAAGTACATTTGGATTTTGTACCCCTAATCCGTTAAGTATATCTCCTAACTTTTCATGAGGATGTTGCTTTTGAAATTCTAATGCTCTTGTAATATCCTCTTCTTTTACTACTCCTCTTTTTACTAATTCAATTCCTAATGGTTGTGTGAAAGCCATTTTCACTCCTTTCTAAAAACAATATTTTTACCAATACCTTAGCACATAGCTAATAGTTTTATCAAAAACAATGTTTTGTTCATTTTTTCCTGTAGTTATTCTAACGCGTATAACGTTTTTCCCTTTTGTGCTTTCTTCATTTATGGCAATAAATGATACAATGTTTTTTGCAATTTTTACTTTGTTTTTGTAAATTGCATTTTCTGATTTTATATATCTATAATTAGCACCATTGTCAAGTATAATTGTTACATTTCCATCTACTTGTTCAATATTTGTATAGTAACTTGATTTTACATCACGTACAAATTCAACATTGAATTTATTGTATTCTTCTGGACTTGTTGTACTATGTTGCACCCTACTTATTCCAGAATTAAAGTCTGTTGTCAAAAGTGCAAGCATTCCCATTAACGCTATGAATACAACAACATATACAGTTAATGCTACTAACGTAATACCTTTTTCTTTCTTCATTTTTTTAAGTTCTCCTCTGTATTTTACGTATTATACTTCTCTTACTTTAATTCTTCCTATTGTAAAATTTCTGTCCGCTTTGTCTATTGAATATTTTACATTAATTGTTACTCTTTTTACTAAATCTTCTATATCTTCACCTGTTGTTCCTGATTGAGCTCTTTTAGCTTCAACTGTGTCTTTATAATTTGTAATTGAGTATTCAATTTTAAATGCTTCTGGTATATTGGCTGATGCTATTATTTGTTGCATTTTTTCATCATTAATATTATCATAAAGTTCGTCATCCACTTTTTCAAATATGTCAGTTATACATCCTATTATTTTTTCATTTATGCCAATTTTAGTAACTACTGAATACATATTAGAATATAGAAATAAAGCTGATACACTTCCTATAATAAATACTAGTATACCTACTACTACGTCTGCTCCAACTACTCCTTTTTCGTTTAGTGACTTCATTCTCTCCTCCTGTCTGACTATATTAATAAAAACATGAATGCTATTAGTACAATTATTGCATTTGATGATACCACAAAAAATGCTATTGGTAATTCTTTTATATATTTTTCCCTTTTATTAATGATTTTATTTATAATATTTTTTATTATTATAATTAATAATGTGCATAAAATAGTTAAAATAGCTGTAATTTCATAGGTAAATAAGCTGATAATTATTAATGTTATTATCAAATCCATAGTATAATTTGTTTTATTATTCTTTGTTTTCATAATATTTATTAAACATAAAATTACTATTGCACAAATATATATTATTATTCGATTTAAATTATAATAAATTCCAGCATCTACACATGCTATATACTTATACATTATATCTAATAATGCTATTGTTACACCATATATAAGTACTCTTTTATCAATAGTATGATGCTCTATATCAATACCGCCTATTAAGAATAAAAAGATAATATATAATATGCCTAATGAAAATTCAACTAATTGTATTTTTGTTAAATTGTATACACTTATATTAAGTGCTAATGCTAATATTACAAATGATATTCCTGTTAATGTTTCAATTATGAAATATCTGCTTCCTATTTTCTTTTTACAATATCTACATTTTCCTCCTAAGAAAACATAGCTTAATACTGGTATTAGATCTAAAAAATTAAGTTTGTGCTTACATGAAGGACAATATGAATGTTCATGTGTAATGTTTTGATTTAATGGTATTCTATAAGTTGCAAGTGTTAGAAAACTTCCAAACACTGTTCCCATAGCAAAAATGATTATGTAAAAAATAATATTCATTTTGTTGCCTTTCTACTAATATAAGGCTACCTAAATACGAATTTAGGCAACCTCATATTTAGCAAAATAATTTGGTTTATTAGTAACCTTTTTTTAATCCGAAAACTATGGGTTGTTTGTTGCTGCTGGAGTATCATATCTATTGTAATAGCTATCAAATTTGTTTTCGAAGTTATTTAGGTAAGTAGCTTCATTTGCAGCTGCAGCATTCCATTTATTAGCTGCATTTTCTGCTCTTTGGAATATACCATCTTGGCTAAATACCATGCTTAATGATACTCCTGCTAATATTAATAGAACAATGATTGTTACTACTAAAGCAACTAATGTGATACCATTTTCCTTCTTCATTCTTATTCCCTCCTTAGTTATTTTTGTATATATTTATATAATAAATATAACCTTAAATTATTTTCCACCGTTAGATAGTCCAGCATTTTGGTAGTAATTATCTGTTGAATTTGTATTACTTCCATTGCTATTTCCTGATGGAGTTGTTGTTCCACCTTCTGTACTATTGGCACTTGAAGGTTCTTCTGTATACTCGCTAAATGGATCTGATTTACCTGGGTTGTAAGTTTTAGCTCTTTGGTATACTTCCAAGTCATGATCTGTGATGTTATACTTAAATTCCTGTGATTGGAATTGTTGTTCTGTCGCATCTTCTGTTACTTCTGTGATTATATTTTGTGGCGTTGCATATGCTTTTACTTTTGTAGGTACTACCTTATTTGAAGGTAAAAATTGATAAAATGCAATTGCCAATGCTAAACATAATATTATAGTTATTAATGCAGAAATCATTGCTTGTTTGAAAAATGATGTTTTTTCCATTTTTTCCTCCTATTGTTTTTGACTTTAGCAGTTTTTTAATTAACTAACTGGTGTAACTGTAGGTTCTGGTGTAGTTGTTGTAGTTACTGAACTGCTTGAGCTTGTTCCTGTTGGTGTTGTACTTGTTGAGGTTGAAGTATCTGGTGAATTTATTGGTGTAGCTAATTCTCCCTCTAGTTTTAAGTCCTTTACAGTAAACTTTGCATTATCTTTTGTCATTGAAAAATTATCTATTGTAAAATCTAAGTCTGAGTCATTTTCAATATCATTCATAAAGTTAATTATTTGAAGATATTTACCATTAACTGTGAAAGTTAAATTTCTATAGTCCTGAGCTCCTATTGTAGAACTGCTTGTTTCTAATCTTAAATCTGTTAATCCTTCTTTACGTGCATAGTTACCTAGCTTGCTATACAAATATTCAATCGTATATGTCTTTGTTTGTAAAGCTTCTTTAATATCGCTATCTGTACTTACTTGCACTAAATCAAGATATTCTTTTTTGGCTTTAGCCATTGCTTTTGCATCTGTATCTAATAAATCTAAACTTCCTTGGTATTCATCTTTCTTACTATTAGCGTCTGCAATAAGTTCTGTTAATTCATCATTCTTTTTTTCAATTTCTTGAAATCCTGGTAGCTTGAATGAACCTATTGTAAGTCCATTTTTCATTGTAACTGCCATTATAACTATCAGTACAATCATTACTAATGACAATAATATTTTTCTCATGTTCTCCTCCTTATGAATTAATAGGTTTTCAAGTCACCCTCTACTGAAAATTTAATATATGTTCCTTCTTTTGTTCCTTCTGTTGAAACAATGCTATCTAATACACTTGCATTTTTTAGTTTTGCAACAAAGTATGCTATCTTGTCATATTCTCTTGCTTGAGCATCAATCTTTATATGTTGTACTATTGATGAGCCTGATGTTTTTTCAGTATTTTGTATTTGTGTTACTGTTACCTCTTTTGGTATTGTATAAATTATTTTATTTAATAATGTTGTTAATTGATTTTTTCTACTTCTTTTTGTTTCAATAGCTGAACTTGTATTTTCAAGATTTAATTTATATCTTTGGTAATCTTGTGCTTTATCCTTTATCTTATAATCGTCAGCTTCAGCTAATTGTATTTGTTGCTGTGTATCATTTATTATATCTTGTGCAACCTCTTTTTGTTTTTCAATTTGCTCTGATAATAAATAACTTGCTACACAAAATACTATTGTTACTATTAATATGACAAAAATATTTCTAACTAAGCCCGCATCTACATTATCAAACGCTCCTTTTAAACTAAAGTTAAAGCTTAATTTTGAAGCACCTTTTGTTTTTGATGAGCCTCTTCCTGTTCCCATAAAGCCTTTAATATCTTTAATATCCATTGATAATAATGACTTCATATCTTTGAAAGCTGCTTTTGTTCCTATAAAGTTTAATGCTTTTATTCCATAACCTAGTCCTTGGATTGCTAATGCTATTGCTGAGTTTACTTCAATATAATCTTTTATATTGTTTTGTGCTGTATTTTCTAAAAAGAATGGTTTTAGTATTTCTACTTTAGTATCTTTGAAATATTCTTGGAAGTATAAATCAATATTGTTAATTGTTGTTCCATAGCCTGTTAAATAAATCTTATCTATCCTTTTGTAGTTTTTTGTAATATTTTGTAACTCTTGTGTTATTTTATATAATGATGGAACAATATATTGTAAATATTCCATGTTTTTGTCCATGCCCACTGAAGCCTGCATCTCCATTGTATATATTGTAGTATTCTTCATTACTTCATATGCTTTTGCTGTTGAATTTTCCTTTGTTTTTATTGCTTCAAAAGTTTGTGATAATCCCTGTGTTAATATATCAATGTTATTAATTTGTTGATTTATTATTGTTGTAACTGTTGTTCTGTCTTCTAAGTCTACAACTAGTACATTCTTTCCTCTTTCAAGATTCATTATATTAGCTATTGAAGTTGAAGTTGGAGTTATTGTTGTTACTCTTGCATCTTTAAAGCTATTAAGTTTTTCTTCAAGTTCTAGTTTGTTTTGATAAATATATATTACTTTTTCTTTATCTTCATTTACTAAGTCCTTTGTTTTTGTATATCTACCTTCATATACTCTCGGATTTAAATGATTGTCATTACAAAAGCTTTCAAATTCAAGTTCTATTGCTTTTTTTGCATAATCATTATTAGTTAGATTAAATATATTGAAATAGTAATATTGTTCATTTAGTGTATTTATGCTAACAGGAGTTTTCTTACTATCAGTTTCATTTATTATCTGTCCAATAGTAGCATATAAGTCTTGTGGTTCATAAAATTTCACACCAAATGAAACGACTTTTAAATTATTAGCGTCTTTTTCAACTTTTGCATATTTAATTAGCTTGTCAGATAGTGTTATTCCTAAACAAGATTGCATCTTTTTTTCTCCTTTGTCATAAATATCTATTATATATTTTTTCAAATTATTTGATTTATATACATTTTATCTTTTTAACGTCAAAAGTCAATAGGTTAATTAATAATGTCAAATAATTGTAATATTTGTAACTTTTTTGTTAAAAAAATTCTATTATTCGACAAGTTTTTCTTTAACATATTTGACTATATACTCTGCTGAAGTTTTGGGTGCAATTTTTCCTGGAATTCCACTATAAAGATATGCTTTTATTCCTAATTTTTTTGCTGTTTCAAAGTCAACTCCACCAGGTTTTGAAGCTAAATCAATTATTAATGTTTCTTTGCTCATTAATATTAATGTTGATTTGTCAAGTATCATATATGGTACTGTATTAAATACTATATCCATTTTACATACATTTTCTTTTAAATTTTCTAAATGTATTGGTGTATAACCATATACTTCAATCCATGCTAAATCTTTTTGTTTCCTTGCTTCTGCATATACATTTGCACCAGCATCTTTTAATTTTTTACATAATGTTTTTCCTACATTTCCAAAGCCTAATACTAGCACATTTGCATTAGTTATGTTAAACGTTGTATCTTCTATTGCTCTTGCTATTGCACCTTCTGCTGTTGGTAGCGTATTTAGTATAATATTTGGTTCGTCTTTTAATATATCATATAATGTAATATTTTCTTTTTCAGTTTGTATATTTATTTGATCCACTTGTTCATTCAAAATATTTACTTTTTCATTTTCATAAATTTTATTTATTATATCATTTGTTATTTTTCCTGCTATAAATTTTTTTCTTTTTAATGCATTTAAAGGAATTTCTTTATTACTATGAGGTGCATAAATATTTTCCCCATCAATGCTTAGTGGAATTGATGATATAACTACATCTGTTTCACTAGCTTCATTAATTGAGTTTGCAACTCCTATTTTTAAATCTTGTATCTCTTTATACAAATTCTTGTCTAATTGTAGAATTTTGTCAAAACCTAAAACCTTAACATTGTGTCCTTCTTTTTTTAAAAGTTTTGATAAATGTAATATTCTAAGGTCTCCTCCAACAATAAAAAAATTATAATTCATAATGTATCCTCCCTCATATATTTTATGAGAACATTGATACATTGTTAAAAATAGCAACTATTATCTAGTTGCTACTTTATTAGTTTTCCTAATTTCTATTTTATTATTCTAAATTTCGACAAATTTTGTAGTTTTAAATTTTTTGTTTAACTAATTAGCTTTATTATTTATTCTTCTCTGTCTTTTTCAATTGTTGTTTTAGTTGTATTACTTATTAATGTTTCAACAACATCAAATGTGTTTCCTAAATAATTTATTACATCTTCTTCTTTTTCTGTAATTTTTGAAAATACTTCTTTATCTCCTTTTATGTTAATTTTTCCCATAATTGGTATAAGTATTTCATCTTTTTCAATTTTCTTTACAATTTTAGGATATAGTTCTATTGCTAAGTTTAAATATAGAATCGCTTGTTCTCTATTATTTTGTAGCATCTTAATTTTCGCCAAGTAAAAGTAAGAATTTGATGAGACTTTTTCATCATCTCCATTTATACTTTCAAAAAAATATCTCTCGGCTTCATCATATTCTTTAAACAACAAACTAATTTCTCCAAGCGTCAAATTTGATATGTCTTTTAATGAATTTACTGTTGCAGCTTTTTTATAACATTCTTTTGCATTAGTAAAATCATTTAGTCTTGTATATGTCATTCCCAAGCAATAGTATATGTCAAATTCTGATGGTTTATACTTCAGTATATCATTATATACTAATATTGCTTCCTTAAACTTATCGTTTTCATATAAAATATTTCCTAATAACATTGCTCCTTCATAATAATCTGGTTTTGCCTTCATAAGAATTTGCAATGTTTCAATAGCTTCATTATCCTTTTTATCAGCATAAAATAAATTTGCTAATTTACAATATGATTTGTAGTCATCTTCTTTTATTTGAATTACTCTTATGTACTCATCTTCTGCTTTATCAGTTTCCCCATTTTTTTCATAATATTCTGCAAGTTTTAAATGAGCTGAATAACTTCTAGGGTTTTTTTCAATCATTTTTAATAGCTGTTCTTTGCTTGCGTTATTATTTAGATTTATATTTAACATATTAATTATTTCATCAAATAATAATCCCTTTTTCTCAAGTATAAATATTATCATAGGTATTAATATCGAAATTAAAACTGTAACTGTATTACCTATTCTAGATGCTTTCTTTCCAATAAATAATACTATAAAGTCTATTGATATTCCTATAAATTCGATTACTAGCAAATAAATGTAATTTGTTGAATTAGTTTTTATCATTTTGAAAAAAGTCGTTGTAAAAAAGACAAGTGCTAGTACTGTTATTAGTATAGTTAGTATCATTTAATTTATACTCCTTTTTATTTATTTCTCATATTATAGCATATTTATTGCTTTTTTGTAAATATTAATTTTATTACGTTTTATCGTCGTCGTTTTTTCAGCACTATTGATATACTTTTTAAAATGCTAAAAAAGTGAGGTTTTATATGATTACTCTAACAAATGCAGTTAAACAGCGTATCATAAATTTAGCAGATATGCAAAATATTACAGTTCATAGATTAGCTCTAAATTCTGGTCTAGCATACTCTACTATAAGTAGTTTTATAAATGGTAAATGTGATAGTGTCACTTTAACTACTCTTTTGCATATTTGTGAGGGTTCTGGAATTGGCCTTAAAGATTTCTTTGATGACCCTGTATTTGATACCTTCAATAAAACACATAAAAAAAAAGCTTCGGTGCAAAATCAAAAGCACATATAACTATACATCTTTCAAATGCTATTAGACAAAGAATTATTGAATTAATGGATGATATGAATTTTTTAGATCTTTCTAAAGTTTCTAATGTTCGTTATACTACTTTGATTAGTTTTATGAATGGTAAAAATAAAACTATTACTTTAAATACTTTATATGATTTATGTAATGGTCTCAAAATTAATTTATCTAATTTCTTTAATTCTTATCTTTTTGATAATATAATTGATGAACATGAAAAAGATTTAAAAGTAAAGCAATAAAATTGCTTCACTCATGAAATTTTTAATAGAGTAAGATAAATGCATCCTTTGATATTTCTTTCTCAAAAAAGTCTGTAAAAAAATTAAAAAATCATTGAAAATACACATGTATTTTCAATGATTTTTATTTCTGTAATTTACGGTAATGTGCCTTTTTCACAACCACTTTTAATTTCCAAATCCCATATAAAATCCAAATATATTATTATTTTCATTATCATAGTATATGGTTATATCATTTTCTTCATCTTGTAATATATATGAATAAGTTTTCTTTATAATCGTATCTGGCTTTAACTCAATATTATTTATTACATTTGAAAATTTCTCTTTTACTTTTTTTATTATTTCTTCTTTGTTCTTTGTAGCTTCTGCTGAGTTTATATCTTCATTATTTCCTAGTGTTTGTGAATTACTACCATCTACTTCAGTCTTTATATCATCGTAATATATATCATCTCTAATTTGTATAGAATAATTATTTGGCTCTGCACCATTTTCTTGTAAGTTATAAAAACATATTTTTTTCATATCTTCAGAATGTACTATGTAATAGTTTGTATATGAATATCCATTTTTTGATGTATAGGTCTTTTCTGATAAAAATTTCAAGTTACCATATACTGTATTTTGTAGCTCTCCCTCACATAAGCTAATTTTTACATTTGTGTCTTCTTTAATTTCATTTTGAAATATAAAACTCTTTATTATATTAAAAACTATGTTATTCTTTTCTTTAAGTATAGGAGCAGTATATAATACTTTTTTATAATCTTCTTGTTCTTCTAACTGCAAGCACATTTCATATAAAAAATTATATTTTTCATCTTTTAGATCGTTATTAAATGTATATATTTCATTTTGATGGGTTGAAATAATTTTATTAATATTCTTATATACAGCAAAATTTGCTAGTATTATTAATATGAAAATTAATATAAATATTATTATTTGAGTTATCTTTTTTATTATTGTTTTCATATGAATTTTTAATTATTCTCCTTTAAAGATTTAAATATTATACTCACTGTTGTACCTTCTTCTAATTTGCTTTCTATTTTAAATTCTGCATTTAATATCTCACATATCTTAACACATAATGGAAGTCCCAATCCCATGCCAGATATTTTTCTATTTCTGTCTTTATTTAATGTATAAAATGGTTCTGTTACTTTGCTTAATTGTTCTTCTGTCATTCCACTTCCTTGATCTATAATCTTTAGTATGGTTTTGTCATCTATATATTCATCTAATACTATCATTATAGTTTTTAGTTCCCATTCTTTATATGCCATTATTGCATTTTTTATTATGTTAGTAATTAGTGATTTTAGTAATGTTTTGTCACTTTCTATCTCAATATTAGTTTTAATTTTTTTGTAAAACTTTGCTCTTTCATAGTCAAATTCCATATTATCAATTATTTCTTCTAATAATAATGATAAATCAACTTTATGTAATTCTAATTTCTTATTATCTAATAATACTATTTCCATTAAACGTTCTGATATTGAATTTAAATAATTTCCTTCTTCATTTATCTTTTGATTATACTCTTTAATTATATTTATATCAGTAACTTTTTCATTCTTTATTAGACTTGAATATCCTATTATTGATGTTAATGGTGTTCTTATTTCATGTGAAATATCATTTATGAAGTTTTGTCTGTTTTCTGCTGTTCTTTTTATTTCTTCTATATTGTTTTCTACAGAGTCTGCCATTTTATTAAATGATACTGCAAGTTTTCCTACTTCGTCCCCTCCTAGTTTTTTTACTCTTGTTTTATAATCTCCTTTTGATATCTTTTCTACTGCTTTTCCTAATTTTTTTATTCTCCTCGTTGCAAAAGATATTGTAATATATAGGCAAAAAGCTATAACAAATGAAAATATTATACTTGCTTTTATAAAAAAGTCTATTTGTTCCTCTCTTATATTTAATATATCTTCTATGTTTTCAGCAAGTATTATACTATATTCTTCAGTTTTTGCTGACATAAATAAAAATTTTTCGACTATTATTGACTTTATTTTGTTTTCTTCTGTTTCTATTCGCTTTTTTATGTCTTCAATGTCAAATAAAACATTACTATATAATATCTCACCTTCTTTTGCTAATTCATAATAAGTCTTATCTTTCTTTAGAGTGTTTATATTTATATTTGTGTTATTATATAGTTTTAATGCCCTATTAATATTATTAATATTTGATATGTTGTTATTCATTCTAGAATCTAGCTGTGTTTTATAATTATTATTGATTATGCTTATCCCAATTAAGTTTATTCCAACTGTTACAAATGCAAAAGTTATTAAAAATATTTTTTGTCCAAATTTCATATTAGTATTTATTTCCTTTCGCTTAACTTTTCTATTCTATATCCTACTTTATTAATAGTTTTTATTTCGTCTTTTAGTCCAAGTTTTTTTCGTAATTGTTGAATATGATAATCAACTGTTCTTGTTTCAATTTCCTCATTTATTGACCATACTTTATCAAGTATAGTATCACGTGATAATGCTTTTCCTACATTTTCGATCAATAATAAAAATAAATCATATTCTTTTGGAGTTAGATTTACTTTTTGTTTATCTTTATATACAGCTCTTTCTTCTTTATTTAAAATAATATTATTATATGTACATATATTAGCTCCATTTTCCTTTATTCTTAGTTCTACTCTTGCAAGTAGTTCTAATGGTTCGAAGGGTTTTGTCATATAGTCTTTTCCCCCTTCTGATAGTCCTTTTACTATTGTTGATACATCATTTCTAGCAGATAGAAAAATGATTGGAGTATCCTTTGTATTTATCTTTTCCATTATCTCAAAGCCATTGAGTTTTGGCAACATTATATCTAATATTATAAGGTCAAATTGTTCATTATTTATTTTGTGCATTGCTTCTTGTCCATCATATGCATTTTCAACTATATACTTTCCCATTTTTAATATATCTTTTATTAAGTTCGCAATATTTTCTTCATCTTCTACTACTAAAATCTTTTTCATTTTTAGTGTTCTTCCTCTCCCTCTTTTATTTAGATATATATTCAACATATTCTTCTAAACATAATCCTAAACTTTTCATTTTTTTTGCATTCTCTTTTCCAACATATCTCCAATGCCAAGGCTCATAACTCATTTTTGTAATGTTTTCTTTTTCTTTTGGATATCTAAGTATAAATCCATATTCCTCGGCATTTTGTTTTAACCAATTAAATTCTTTTGTATCTTCAAAAGAGTTATTTACATAGTTAAAATCTACAGCAAGGCCTAAATTATGTTCACTATATCCGTGGTTTACTAATTACTTCCTCTGTAAGTCTTTTTGCCTCTTCCATTCTCTTTCCCATACTTATATAATATTGTATTTTATTATTGTATATCTTAGTTTGATCTTCTACACTCCTATATGAAGATTGTACCCATATCCCTCCTACTTGCCCTCTTCTCATATCGTCTATCATATTTTTTAAGTACTGTATCGCTCTACTATCAAATTTTCTATATTCATCAATACTTTCAAGTGTTATGTGATAGTTATCTGGTAATTTATTTTCTGAATTCACTAATGTAAGTTCCCATCCTAACTCTGAAATTGTTTTTGCATTTCTACCCGATATTTCATTTTTGATTTCGATTTTAGCAATGTTATCCTGTTTTTTTATCTTACTGCTTACCTTTATAATCATTACAAATACTATCACAAATAACACTATTAGGGTCACTAATATTACTTTATTCTTACTTATTTTTCTTTTTTCCATATGATCTATTCCTCCTATTTGAATAGATTATATCCATTTATACTTATATAATCCTCATAGAATTGAAAGATTTTTGTAAGTTTTTTGTAAGAATGTATTTTTATAATATCAGTTTTGATGTATTTTTAATATATCATGTTATAAGTCTTTTCCTTATAATATCACAAAAAAGAGCACTTTTCAATGAATTTTACCGTATTGAAACTAAAAGTTCTTTGTTTCATTCCATTGATAAGTTACTCTCTTGTTATCTTTATAAATTGCATGCCTTTACTTCATAGAAATCTTTTTCTACAGCTCTCTCTTCTAAGTCTATCCAGTATCTTTGGTCAATCTTCCCATTCTCTGATACTACTTCATTTTCTAAAATTCCTCCATTCTTCATAATACTTTTTGCTGATGCTATATTTTCCTTATTACATGCCATTAAAACTTTATTTATTCCTAGTTTTTTGCACTCTCCTAATGCTAATCTAATCATTTCTGTTGCATAGCCTTTTCTTCTTTCTGATGGTCTAACTCCATCTCCAATATGTCCTATATTAAAATATAGTTTTTCGGTTAATCTATGTCTAATTTGTAACATGCCTACTACTTTATTGTCTTCTTTTCTTACTCCTAGAAATACTGTGGAGGGTATACAGCTTCCTATTATTGTTTTTTCTGATAAATCGTTATTTATCTTTTCTAACCATTTATCAAAGTCTTTTAATGAATCAAGTCCACCAACACCATTTAATTTGTATTCATTGTTGTCAATATGCTCTTGAACGTATTCTTCTAATTGTTCTCTGTATTCTACTGTTGGAAATACTAATTCTAATTCTCCAAATGCACTATTTTTAATTTCCATTTGTATCCCTCCTAACTAAAAAGCCTCGAAAAGAAATCACTTAAGACTACTTTGCAAGACTTTTTTTATTCTTACTTTTTATTGTAAGTCATTTTAATATTTAAATTTTTACTTTTTTCTTTTTACCTCCACTGTTACCAGCTTATTTCGATTTCGAATTTTAACATATTTTTATTATTATGTCAAGTTTTATTTTTTCTTGTCCTTTTTCGTCCATTTATTATTATAATTTAATCTTCTGTTATGTCTTATTATGTTATTACTTTTATTCACTATTGTATAGTTTTTATACAATTTCCTCAAAACGATATTTTTGTGTTACTTCTGGGTATTTTTCATGGTCTACTTCTGATAAAAACATATCTAGTGGACGTGCATATACTCCATCTTTATGGTCTGTTCTTCCTGCATTTCCTATGCAACGATATATTACAAATTCTTCTCCTGTTTCACTATGTTTAGCAACTGTTATTACAAATGCTGTCGTTCCTTTGAAATGTCTCCATGCTGTAAATGGTTTTACAATTCTCTCTTCCATAATTTTTTCCTTTCTTTTTTCAAAGTATCTTTTTTTATAAGTTTAAAATGACTTTTACTATTTAATTAAACAGATACTTTGATATTACAATTATTCCTACAATAAATGTCCTTATTTTTATTTAAGGACATTATATTTTATTTTAAAAAAATTGTAAATAGTTTATTTGTTTTTTTATAACGTATACTTATAGTCAATTATTGCTAATATCATTGAAAGCACTTGTTCTACTGAATATAGTCTTCCCATTCTTCATCACTACCAACTAAAAGACCGCCATAAATAGTAGTAACTCCATATCTATCACCAACTGCCTTATTATATTCTACTCTATTTTGTTTTATTTTTTTAATATTTTCTTTTGATGTAAATACATATATCTTTGTTCTTTCATATTTTCTTATCCTTTTAGCGTTTACATCTTCTATAAATGAATTAAAAGATTGAATTATTTTTGTGTCATCTTTATAACAATCAAAACTTATTTCAATATAATTATACTTCTTTCCTCTTTGCATACTATAATTTGTTGCACAGAATTCTGGACATTCAAATCTTATAGTTATATTATCTAATTCATTTTCTATATATTCCACATCATAAACACTATCATTTATCATTAATTTATCATTCATTTCAAAAGTATATTCGTCTCGTTTTTTATTTGCATTTACATACTTAAATTGTGTAATCCCTCCTAATAAAGTTCCTATTCCTAATCCTATAAGTACTAATGCTGATAATATAACAATGCCAATAGTTTTTTTGTTATTCTTTTTACTAATTATAAAGTAATATAGTATTTTTAAAATTATAAAGTTTAAAAGTAATGAAGCAATTAGTATAAATAATGCTCCTAAAAATACTGCTCCTGTCTTAACAAATAAAAAGCTCAAAATTAATAATGTTACTAATGCAATAAATGTTAGTGAAAAGTCTATTCCAATAAGTACTGCTAATGCTTTAAAGCAAACCAATACACATTTTAAAATTCCTGTTAAGAATTTTGATTGAGTATGTTCTGGATCTCTTATTATTATTTTTTCTTGTTTATCTTTAATAAAGATTTTTTTCTTTTTAGAATTATCTTCTGCATTTTCTTTATATATATTTTCAACTTTATTTTTTAGATTATCGTTAGTATTATTAGTTATATCACTTTCTTTTACTATTTCATAATAGTCTAAATACCTAATTTTAAATATATGTAGTAATACTGAAAGTCCAACTGCAAGTGCTAATACAATATAAACTGATCTTACTATTCCTATATACACTTCATATGCTTCCCATGGCATCTTTCCAAATATTCCTGCAAATACTTGTCCTCCTACAGCTCCTAATATTGCAAATATACATACTAGAAATAATGTTATACATCCTTGTTCTAACAAACATTTAATTTTTTGTTTAAATTTCATACTGCAAAACATTTCAACTGTTTTTGTTATAAATGAGAAAAAGTCATCAATATATTTATTTATATTGTTTCTTGATTGTTTCTCTTCTTTTACTACTGCTACGTTTTCGTTCATTAGTTCGTCAATTCCATATCCATATAGCTTGCATATTAATAGTACTTTGTCCATTTCTGGATAACTCTGGTCTGACTCCCATTTCGATACTGCTTGTCTTGATACTCCTAGTTGTTCTGCTAATTGTTCCTGTGACAAATTATTTTCCTTTCTAATTGTTTTTAAATTTTCTGATAATTTCATAAAATTCCCCCTTTCAAGAATTAATTTTTGATAATGCTTTCATAATCTCATTTTCTTAGATTAATTTACACTATCAAGCATTTTAAATAATAGCCTTATAGATTACTACTATCTGTTTTAAAAATATCACATGCAATTTATATTTATAACTTAATTATATGTTTTCTACTGGTTGCGTTCTACCAATTTTGAGTTGTTTTTTGTCAATTTTCGGTTGCATTTTTATATTATAACATATTTTTACGTAAAAAACACAGAAAATCTTAAAGGACTTTCTGTGTTTTTTATTTTATAATTCACTAACTAATTCTTTCATTAAATCATGTACTGGAACTATTTTATTTATTCTACTAACATTACTTCCGCAAAATATTAGACCATTATCTATATCTCCTTTTACAGAGTTTATTAATGCTCTTGTTATACAATATGGTGTATCTGCTATATTACAAGTTTTTATACATCCATAACATTTATCTATTTTATTTTTTTCATTTTCTGTTTTCTTTATAAAGTTATTGTAAATTGCCCTTCCTGGCATTCCTACTGGACTTTTTATTATTTTTATATCTTCTTTTTTTGCATTTATATATGCTTGTTTGAATTCTTGAGATGCATCACATTCATTTGTTGCGACAAATCTTGTTGCCATTTGTACTCCACTTGCTCCTAAATTTAAAAACTTTTTTATATCATTTGAGTCCCATATCCCACCAGCCGATATAACTGGTATTTCTTTACCTACTTCCTTTTCGATCTCTCTTACATATTTAACAACATCTTTTGTAATATCTTCTAATTTAGGCTTAGTGTCCTCATCGAGTTCTTCTAACTTAAAACCTAAATGACCTCCTGCCTCTGGGCCCTCTATTACAATCATATCAGGTGCATAATTATACTTTTTTATCCAATGTGTTATTATGAGTTTACAACATCTAAGTGATGATACTATTGGTGCAACTTTAGTATTCGTATTTTTTATATATTCTGGTAAATTTTTTGGAATTCCTGCTCCTGAAATAATTAAATCAATTTTTTGTTTTACACACTCTTTTACTACTTCTGAATAATTTTTTAACGCTACCATTATATTTACCCCAAGTATTTTATCATTTCCTGCAATTTCTCTTGCTTTTACAATCTCTTTTCCAATGGCTCGTATATTAGCTTGCATTGGATTTTTAAAAAAATCCTCTTCTTTATATCCAATATCTGCTGTTGATATAATTCCTATTCCACCCTCTTTACTAACATTTCCTGCTAAACTATGCATAGATACTCCAACTCCCATGCCTCCTTGAATTATTGGATATTTTGAAATTTTATTTCCTACTTTTATACCTTTCATATTTTACCTCCTAATCTAGTTTTCTAAACTAGATTATCATTTATATTTTACTATGTCAATAGCTTGACTAAATATTACAAAAATGTTATTATAAAAAAAACTATTATATGAGGTTAAATCTTTATGGATAATAAAATTTCGATAAACAATTTTCATATTCCTAGATGGAATGAACTTCCTAGTATTGATTTATATTTAGACCAAGTTGTTAATTTGATTAACTCTTGCCTATCTCCTTACTTGTTTTTTTATAGTAACAATAAAAAAAATGATGATGGCGTTCTTACTAAAACTATGATAAATAATTATGTTAAAAATAATCTAATTGAGGCACCTGTAAAAAAACAATATTCTAAAGTTCATATTGCAAAATTATTTGTCATCTGTGTTTTAAAACAAGTATACAGTATGCAAGATATTAAAAACTTGATCAATATTGCATTGGCTGATTCTACAGTTGAAATTGCATATAATAAATTTTGTAATTTATTTGAAGAAGCTTTATCTTGTACATATAAAAGAAAAGATTTTATTGATAAAGATGCTAATAATGATAACTTATATTTATTAAAATCCGTTTTGCTTTCTTGTAGTTATAAAATATATGTTGAAAATTTTTCTTAGAAAGGTTTGGAAAAGTTATGAGTATTGAAAATAAAAAAACTTTAGCTGTATATGATAAAACAGCTCATTTATATTTAGCAAGCTCTATTGAACATGATAATCTTGACCCTGTTAAGGCTAGCAGAAAACGTAAAAAGTTAGAAAGTTTAATTAAATCAAGTTTTGCTTGTCTTCCTAGTGGTTCTAAAATTTTTGAAATTGGTTCTGCTGATGGAGCTAATTCAAAGTTTATTGAAAGCCTTGGTTTTAATGTAACTAGTAGTGACATTGCAGATGATTTTATAAATGCCACTAAAAGTAAAGGATTACATACCATTAAGTTTAATGTACTAGAAGATGATTTTCCTGAGAAATATTCTGGAGTTTTTTGCTGGAGAGTTCTTGTTCATTTTACTAAAGAAGATGCTTTAACTTTAATTCAAAAAGTTTATGATGCTCTTGAAGATAATGGTATATTACTATTTAATGTTATTAATCGTGATACTAAAAATACTGATGAAGAATGGGTTGATTTTGAAGGTGAATATCATATGGGTGTAGAACGCTATTACAGCTATTTCCGTAAGGAAGAATTAGATAGTATGATAGATAAAGTTGGCTTTAAAATTCATGATTTTTTCAAGCAAGGTGGAGATAATAATGATAAGTGGTTGATTTATGTACTAAGAAAATAAATAATTTTATGATTAAAATATTTATGTTATTATAATTCCATATTATAGAAATCTGCCATTAATGATGGCAGATTTCTATAATATTTTATCTATCCAAATCTAGTTCTTTATATGAATATTTTGCAATTTTACAGTTTCCTAAACATAATGGTAATAAAGTTTCAGTATCTGGTATTCCCTCAAAATAACATTTAACTGGTATACTAATACCTCCATGTGCCACTATTAATATTCTTTTTCCATGATATTCGTTTTTAATATCATCTAAAAAGTTATATACTCTTCTAAAGAAATCTTGTATATTTTCTGCTTTATTATATTTTAAATTTTGCTTATAATTCCAAAAAGCATTAAAATCAAAATCTGTATTATACATTCCTTCAAACTCTCCAAAATCTCTTTCTGAAACTCTTTCGTCTATTATCATTCTAATATTTCTTCCTTGATTAATAATTTCAGCAGTTTGTATTGCTCTATTTAATGGTGAACACAAAATTAAATCT